>JAFASL010000416.1 GCA_019244535.1 Alphaproteobacteria bacterium | reverse complement strand
CGCGATGGCGAACCCAAACAGAAAACCCGCGGCCCAGATGCCGCTTTGCTGGATTGCGACGAGCCCGACGATGCTGGCCGAAGCAAACGGACCGATCACCGGAACCAGCTCGAGGATGCCCACGACCAGCGCGAGCAGAACGGCATTGGGCAGGTGAAAGATCGGACTAAAGCCGATCCAGGCCACGATTGCGGTGTAGAGGACGACAATGCAAATGCCGATCAGGTAACGCCGCAGCACTGGGACAATTCTGGGCAGCAACTCTTCTACAGAGCGTCTGCGCTCGGGGGGCAGCAACCAGATAGTGCCGGCTGAAAGTCGGGGTGCCGAGATCATGAAATAGGGCATCAGCACCAAAGTGAGGAATGTTCCGAAGATCAAGGAAACGGCCAGCCCGACGACACGCTCGACGGCGGTAAACCCGATTATCCCGGCCATTGCTCCGCCCGCTGCCTGGACGATCTTGTCCGGTGTATAAGTCTGCCCGAAAAGGCTGATCCCTTCGCTTCCGATCAATTCACCCAGGAAATGGCGCAGGATTTCCGGCGCTCGCGCTACAACATGGATCAAATCGGGCACCGCAGTGGTTCCAACCCAATAGCCGGCGCCGCCCAGTACCGCGAGGATCAGAATGTAGAGGATTGTCGCGATTGGCCAGCGCGGCATGCCGAACCGCTGCTGAAGACCTCTGATCAGCGGATCCGAGACGAACGCAACCACCACGGCAAAGACAAATGGGAGCAGGGCAATTCGGATCTCGTACAGCAGCACCGCGATTACGGCCAGCACCGCGGCAATCGCCCAACCACCGACAAACGACCGGTGCGGCGTCGACCGCCCCTGAGGGGGATTCACGGGGATTCGGTCGAGGTCTTGGCCAGCTGGTAAGTTCTTCCCTTCCACGTGACGCGCCCGCGGAGATTTGTCAGTACGGCGTGACAGGCAAGACATGCCACAGCGGTGTAGCCCAGCACGAAGATCAGGCCAAAGGCGCTTGGAATGCGAAAATGGCGCGCGGTGCCGAGCTGGATGCCGATGACGACAGCCGAGCCGAGGAGGGCAAGGGCTGCGCCGCTCAGGGTGGCGGGCGTGGGATCGCGAAGAGCGGCGAGAGTGAGCGCCGCCGGCAGCAGCAACGACGCCCAGCCAGCGGCCAAGGCAGCTGCTCCGGCGATCAAAGTGAGGATCGGGCTGCCCAAGATCTCTGTCGCGTTTTTCGACAGCCCTTCCCACAACGACGCAAGGTTGCGATACATCCGCGTCCGGGCAAGATGCTCGGCGGAGAGCACCCGAAAATCGAAACCGGCGTTTGCGACCCATCCGGCCAGCGCCTTGTCCTCGGCGATATCGGCGCGCACCGCCCAATGCCCCCCGACCTGGAAATACACCGCCCGCCGGATCAGCAGGAACTGCCCATTGGCGGCATCCTGCGCCTTCGACCGGAGAGATTTGGCGCAGGCAATCACGAGCAGTCCGGCGGGCATTATTGTGCGTTCCCAGAAGCTGCCTAGCTCTTGCAGAGGATGCAGCGACAACAGGTCGATTCGTTGAGCCTTCGCGGTCATGACCGCGGCTGCAACCAGCTGCGGAGCGGCGCGAACATCGGCGTCGACAAAGCACAACCAATCGGCTTCGGTTAACAATGCGCCGCGCCAGCATGCATGCGGCTTGCCGATCCAACCCGCGGGCAAGACCCCCGCGGAAATCAACCTGACCCTGGGATCGCCAGCGCTACACTGCTGGACCGCCGCCGCTGTGCCGTCCTGCGAGTCGTCATCGACAACCGTGATAGAGGACTGGGGCGAAAGTCCGGTCTGCGCTCGAAGCCCGTCGAGACACGAGCCGATGTTTTCAACCTCGTTCCTGGCCGGGATGATAATCGAGACCGAGGGCGAGCTGGAAGGATTTGTCGGTGCCGAAAGAGTGGACCGACAATGGGTGCGGAACTGTCGCAGGGCACGAGACAAGAGCCAGAAGACCAGAGCAGCCCAGACCGCCCCGGCAACCAGGATAACCATCAAGTTCCGCGCCGCTGCGGCGCTGCTGCGATCGCGACCTGACGATGGCGGCGGGCGTAACGCACCCGCAGCGTGGCTCGGGAGATCCATAATTCATGGCGGTCCCGGAGGAATGGCTGGCGCGGTAATGCCGCAGGATTGAATGCGCGCGTCAAACCCCAAAGCACGAAACACTCTCCCAAGCCATGAAGTCGGTCGAGCAGAGAGGAATGCGTCACGACCCGTTCAAATCCGTAGCGTTGGAAGACGCGCATGATCTGTGCCGCTCCGAGACGGGCCGGCAAAGCGGTCTCGGTGCGAATAGCCCTGACCTCGCGCCAACCTGGCTCGCCCTCGACGTAATCGCAGAAAGCGCGAAGCGAGTAGGTGGCCCGATCCCGCACTGCGCACGCCCAAGCCAGATCGGGACCACGATCCGAGTAGCGAGGCATGTGCTCGTTCCAGAAGTGCAATGTCCCGACCAGTTCCCCCGTCTGGATATCGGTACCGTCGGAGAGCAAGACGGGTACCCGCGCTTGCGTCAGCCCGGCGCGCAGGATGCAACGGGGATCGTCGATGAACTCGTAGATGCCGTAATACGAGCGGAGTATTGCATCGGCCCAGGCGACCGATCCGGCCCACAGCTCATCCGGCCATGTAGCGGAAGCGGTCCCGAGCGCGCTTACAACCCCTATGGTGGTATTGGCTGCATCGGCACTCACGGCGCAACCTCCCGAAGGTCACCGACACCAGCTTTTCGCGCAACGGACACCACCGTGTGTTCCCGCGGCCGACCCCGTTGTCTTTTGGCGCGCCGCCGATCGCGCGACATTACCGACCTCCCAGCCGTTTTTCGCGTTATCAAAACGCAATTCATGTTGCACCGTTCCCGGGATACGGGAATTGCAACTATCAGGCAACCAGGCGGTCACGTTGCTCTTCGGCTGCCGCCTCTCGGTTAAGGCCGACTGGGGCCGCTAAAAGCTCGGCTTGACCCGCAGCAGCAAAACGAGCGCAATGGCCCTGCGATGATGATCGATCTCGAGACATTGGAGACTGCGGCGGCGCTCGTGCATCGGGTGATGCCGCCGACCCCGCAATATTGCTGGCCATTGTTGTCGCGGAGGCTGGGCGCCGAGCTCTGGGTCAAGCACGAGAACCACACTCCGATAGGCGCCTTCAAAATCCGCGGCGGCCTTGTTTATCTCGACGCGGTGAGGCGGTCGCAGCCGAAGATTCGCGGTATCGTGACGGCGACGACGGGCAATCACGGACAGAGCATTGCGCTCGCCGCGGCCCGGCTGGGGCTAGACGCGACGATTGTTGTCCCGCACGGCAACAGCATCGAGAAAAACAGGGCGATGGTTGGCTTCGGCGCGCGGCTCGTCGAGGCCGGGCATGATTTTCAGGCTGCCTTCGAGCACGCCACGCAGTTGGCCGAGCGCGAAAGGCGTCATTTCATCCAATCCTACGACCCTCTGCTAGTGCGGGGTGTCGCCAGCTACGCGCTCGAACTGTTCCGTGCAGTTGCCGATCTCGATGTGATCTACGTTCCGATTGGGCTTGGCAGCGGCATTTCGGGGGTGATCACGGCGCGCGAGGCGCTCGGTCTCGGCACTGAGATTGTCGGCGTTGTTGCCGCCAATGCGCCGGCCTATGCGCTGTCATTCGCCGCCGGCGCGCCGGTCAGCACCAATTCCGCCGACACGATGGCCGGCGGGCTTGCCGTGCGCGTGCCCAACCCCGAGGCGTTCGGCATCATCCGCCGCGGCGCCGCGCGCATAGTCACAGTTTCGGAGACTGAAATGCGCAGCGCCATGCGCATCTTGTTCAGCGACACCCACAACATAGCCGAGGGCGCCGGGGCCGCACCCCTCGCGGCGGCGTTGCAGGAACGCGGGCGCCTCGCCGGCAGGCGGGTCACCGTCATCCTGTCCGGCGGCAATATCGACCGCAGCCTCTTCGCCGAGGTGCTGGCCGAAGAGGACGCGGAGTAACCCGCGGTTCAGTCCTTGGCGATTTCGCGGGCGATGACGAGGCGCTGAATGTCGCTGGTGCCTTCGTAGATCTGGCAGACGCGGACATCGCGATAGATGCGCTCGACCGGAAAATCGGCGACGTAGCCGTAGCCGCCATGGATCTGGATCGCGTCAGAGGAGACCCGCTCAGCCATTTCGGAGGCGAAGAGCTTGGCCATTGACGCCTCCTTGATGCAGGGCTCCCCAGCATCGCGCCGCGCCGCGGCGTCGAATACCAGGCCACGTGCCGCGGCGATCTGGGTGGCCATATCGGCAAGGCGGAAAGCGACTGCCTGCTGCTCGATGATCGGCTTGCCGAACGCCTCGCGCTCCCGGGCATAAGAGAGCGCGGCTTCGTAAGCCGCCCGCGCCATCCCGACCGACTGCGCGGCGATGCCAATGCGGCCGCCTTCCAGGTTGGAGAGCGCGATCCGGTAGCCCTCACCCTCGGCACCCAGCATCATATCGGGGGCCAATTCGACATCGTCGAAGGCCAACTGCGCTGTGTCGGAAGCGCGTTGGCCGAGCTTGTGCTCGAGCCTTGTCACCCGGAAACCGGGGGTCTCGGTTGGCACGAGAAACGCGGTTATGCCTTTTTTACCCCGCTCGCGGTCGGTCACCGCAAAGACGATCGCGAGTTGCGCATTGCTGCCGGATGAAATGAACTGCTTAGTGCCGCTCAACACCCAGCGGTTGCCGCGGCGCCACGCTCGCGTCTGGATTGCCGCCGCATCCGAGCCGGCCTGCGGCTCGGTCAGGCAAAAGCAGGCAAGCGTCTCGCCCTTGGCCATCGGCACGAGAAACCGCCGCTTCTGCTCTTCCGACCCGTATTGCAGGACCGGCATGCAGCCGACTGAATTCTGCACGCTCAGAATGGTCGCGACGGCGCCCTCGCCCGCGGCAATCTCTTCCATGACGAGAGCATAGCCGACATGGTTGCCGCCGGCACCGCCGTACTCCTCAGGCACAAGCATCCCCATGAACCCGAGCCTGCCGAGCTCGGCGACCGCCTCCGTCGGGAATTTCTCCTCGCGGTCGCGCTCCGCCGCATGGGGGGCAAGCCACTCGCGCGCGAAGTCGCAGGCCACGTCGCGCAGCATGCGTTGCTCGTCGGTTAGCCTCACGGTCCACCGCCTCGTCGCGCTGTCGCCTCGATCTCGACCTTCATTCGAGGATCGACGAGGCCGCAGAAAAGCGCTGTCGCAGCCGGGCGGATCGTGCCGAAAACCTCGCCCAGCACCAGCACGATCGCCGGCCAGTCGGCCGGGTTCGGCACGTAATAGCGGACGCGAACGACGTCGGTGAGAGTGGCACCCGCCTCGGCGAGCGCTGACGCGATGTTACGGAAGGCTTGCCGCGCCTGCTCCGCCGGATCCTCGGCGATCGTCATCCGCGCATAGTCAAAGCCGGTCGTGCCGGCGACAAACACCCAATCGTCGTCGGCGACTGCCCGGCTGTAGCCGCCTTCGGCCTCAAAGGTCGACCCGGAGGAAATCAGCCGCCGCATCGCCCTATCTCACGCCGTCTCGTTGAATATTTCGCGGCCGATCAGCATGCGGCGGATCTCCGAGGTACCGGCGCCGATTTCGTAGAGCTTGGCGTCGCGCAGCAGCCGGCCGGTGGGGAAGTCATTGATGTAGCCGTTGCCGCCGAGGATCTGCACCGCATCGAGCGCGAGCGCCGTCGCCTTCTCCGCGGCATAGAGGATCGCCCCTGCGGCATCCTTGCGCGTCGTCTGGCCGCGATCGCACGCCCGCGCCACCGCATATACGTAGGATTTGCAGGCATTCATCGTCGTGTACATGTCGGCTACCTTGCCCTGGATCAGCTGAAATTCGCCGATCGGCTGCCCGAACTGCCGGCGGTCGTGGATATACGGGATCACCACGTCGAGACAGGCCTGCATGATGCCGAGCGGTCCCGCGGCCAGCACCGCGCGCTCGTAATCGAGGCCAGACATCAGCACGTTGACGCCTCTCCCGACGTCGCTGAGCACGTTCTCCTC
>JAFASL010000357.1 GCA_019244535.1 Alphaproteobacteria bacterium | reverse complement strand
CGAGATCGAAGATCGTATCCTCGGCGAGACTGAGGCGCTGGCCAGCGAGATCGAGCATCATCTCGCGGATGGCCGTCGCGGCGAAAGGCTGCGTGACGGCATCGAGGTTGCGATCGTGGGCCCCCCCAATGCCGGGAAATCGAGCCTACTCAACCGGATCGCGCGGCGCGATGCGGCCATTACCTCGGCGGTGCCAGGCACCACGCGGGATGTGATCGAAGTCGCGATCGATCTCGGCGGCTACCCGGTCGTGCTCGCCGACACGGCGGGGTTGCGGGACAGCGAGGACCCAATCGAGCGGGAAGGAAACCGCCGGGCGCTGCAGCGAGCCGAGCAAGCCGAAATCCGGCTGTTCGTTTTCGATGCCGCTCATCCGGCGGGAGCGACCGGCGCCGCGGCGTGGCCCGGTGCTGACACGATTCTCGTCGCCAATAAAATCGATTTGGTGCCCGTGGACGGTTCCGATTTGCCGTGTTCGGCATTGAAGGCTTCGGCATTGACTGGCGAAGGCATTGACCAGCTGCTTTCGGTTTTGGGCGAGCGGGTCGCGCAAACCTACCGGATCGAAACGCCGGTGCTGACCCGGGCGCGTCACCGGCTCGCGCTGGAAGACGCTGCTGCCGCGTTGCGGCGATCGTTCTGTGTTGCGCTGCCCGAATTGCGTGCCGAAGACTTGCGTCTCGCGCTGCGCGGCCTCGGCCGTATTACCGGCGCGGTCGATGTCGACGACCTGCTCGACGTGATCTTCCGCGATTTCTGCATCGGCAAATGAGAAGAATTGCGTGAACAAAATTATTCCGCCGAGAAGCGAAAATATTTTTGTGGAGTAATCACAGAATGAAGGAAGAAGCGACAAAATTCCACGTTCTCGGCGCGACGGCATAGTTGCCGCCTAGATCAGGAGCAAGAAATGTTGAAGTTTTCGCGACTGCCCATCGGGCTGTTGGCGTTGACGATTGCTGCGCCGGTCATGGCTCAGCCGGCGACGACGGCTGCTCCGAGTTCCAGCACGCCATCAGTGGCGCCGGTAACCCCAAAGGCGGCAACGCCGGATACACGAAGCAGTGCGGCTGCACCCAAGGCCAGCATGGTCGACATCAACAGCGCTACGGCGGCCGAGCTGAAGATGCTCCCCGGCGTCAGTGACAGCGATGCGAGCAAGATCATTCAGGGCCGCCCCTATATCGACAAGAGCCAGCTCGTCTCAAAGAAAGTGGTCTCTGAACCGACTTACGAGAAAATCAAGGATCACGTGGTCGCCAGGCAAGTAAAGTCGTAACTGGCAACACCCGCCTGAAGTCTCGGTGGGGCGGCGGTTCTGGCCGCAGTCCTGCCGGGCCTTTTCAACCGGGTTGCACCGGCGCCAGACCGCGCTGCTGCAACAATGCGGCGATCGCCGGTTCGCGCCCGCGAAAGGCGCGGTAGAGCTCCATCGGATCACGCGTATCGCCGGCGCTGTAAATCGCCTTGAGACGCGCGGCGAGTTCCGGATCGAAGGCGTCTCCTGCCTCGGTAAAAGCGGCGAAGCCGTCGGCGTCGAGCACTTCGGCCCAGAGGTAAGAATAATAGCCGGCGGCGTACCCGCCGCCGGCAAAGAGGTGCTGAAAATGCGGCAGCCGGTGGCGCAGCCCGATTTCCTTTGGCACCTCCATCCGCTCGAGGAAATCCTGCTCGAACCGAGCAGGGTCGAGGGTCTCGGTTGCGGTTGTGCGGTGCAGATCAAGGTCGATCAGGGCCGACGCTGTGTACTCGACTGTAGCGAAACCCTGGTTGAAGTTTCGCGCGGCGAGAAGCCGCTGCAGCAATTCCTCGGGCAGAGGCTCTCCGGTGCGGTAATGGCGGGCATAACTCCGCAAAGTATTCGGCACCGAGACCCAGTGCTCGAAAATCTGCGACGGAAATTCGACGAAATCGCGCCGCACCGCAGTGCCGGATTGCGAAGGGTAGCGCACCCGGCTCAGCAATGAGTGCAGACCGTGGCCGAACTCGTGAAACAACGTTTTTGCGTCGTCAAAGCTCAATAGCGTCGGTTCGGCATCAGAGACGTCCGCGCGGGCGAAGTTGTTGTTGTTGACGACGATCGGCGTTACCGCTTCGTCCATGCTCTCCTGGTCGCGGTAGCGGCTCGACCAGGCGCCGGATTGTTTGCCGGGCCTCGCAAAATTGTCGTGCAGAAAAAGCCCGACATGATCGCCCGATTGGTCGGAAACTTCCCAGACTCGCACGTCGGCATGGTAAACGCGGAGATCCCGGCGTTCCGTGAAACGAAGGCCGAACAGGCGTCCGGCAGCATCGAAGGCCGCTTGCACCATATTGTCGAGCACAAAATACGGCTTTACTTCAGCTTCGTTGAGGTCGTATTCCGCTTGCCTGACTTTCTCGGCGTAATAGCGCCAGTCCCACGGCTCGATCGGCTCGTTCAAACCTTCGGCGCGGGCGGCCGCCTCGATCGCCGCCAGCTCGCTGCGCGCCTTGGCCTTTGCCGGCCGCCAAACCTGCAGCAGCAGCTGCTCGGCGGCGGCGCCGGTCTTCGCCATCGTGTCGTCGAGCCGGTAGTCGACAAAGCTCTCATATCCGAGGAGCCGAGCCTGTTCGGCTCGCAAGGCGATGATCTCGCGAATGACCAAAACGTTGTCGCTCGGACTCCCACTCGCGCCGCGCGCCCTCCATGCTTCCCAGATCGCGCGGCGCAAGTCACGGCGCGACGAAAACGTCAGAAACGGCTCGACCGCGGAGCGCGCCAACGTGACGGCATAGCGTCCGCTGATCCCTCGCTCCGCGGCGGCTTGGGCTGCTGCGGAGCGCGCGAATTCTGGCAGTCCGTCGAGATCGGCCGCGTCGAGAACCAGCTGCCAATCCCGTTCGTCGTGCAATACGTTCTGCCCGAAAAGGGTATGCAGGATCGCCAGGCGCTCGGAGATCGCCGCCATCCGCTCCTTCTGTTCGGGGCCCAAAAGGGCGCCGTTGCGCACAAAGCGAAGGTAATAGCGCTCGATCAGCCGCAACTGGTCGGGATCCAGGCCAAGGCTCGCGCGCCGCGCGTGCAGGTCGGCGATGCGTGCGAACAAGTCGGGGTCGAGGACAACGCGCATCCGGTGTTGCGCAAGCCGCGGCGCATAATCCCGCGCGATCGCCTCGAATGCATCGTTGGTACTGCTTGCATCAAGGTTGAAAAAGACCCGGCTCACCCGCTCGAGCAGGCGGCCGCTGCGCTCCAATGCCGCGATCGTGTTTGCAAAGCTCGGCGGCGCAGCAGAGCCGGCGATCGCCGCGATCTCGGTGATCTCCTCCTGCATACCGCGGTCGAAGGCCGGCGGGAAGTGCTCGGGCCGGATTCGATCGAAAGGCGGCATGCCAAACGGTGTCGTCCAGTGCTCGAAAAACGGATTTTCAGTCATTTCCGCTCTTTCACGACCATTCGGCTCGGTGTCATGTTAGGCGGATCTTTGCTTCGGTCCAGAAAAGAGCGCGCGCAGCAACCGCCGACGAGCTGCCACGTCGGCAATGAGTGGCTTAGAGCCCGGGACGCAACCCTTCCACACCGGTGCCTCCGGCGAGCGTCGAGGTAAACTCATCGACTGTGCTGCACGCCACCGCCGGGCCGGCAGACCTCCCCGCGCAGGACCTGATCTCGACTTTACGGGCGTAATGGGCGTCTTCGATGCGCCGATAGGAGTAGCCGCGGCTCAATCCCTTTTCGGGCGTCCAAGAATCGAACCCAAATCCACCATCTCTCGTCACCACCGGTCCAACAACGATGTGCATCGCGGCCTCCTCCCGCAACAGCGATTTCAGCTCCGGACGTTGGGTGTCTGCGCGGCCGGGCTTGCCACTCCGGCTTGTCCGGGCCCGTCCGCGCTGGTTGTCACCGGCGGCCGTGGCAGCGGAGGCAGGCACTTAGCAATCAGGACAGTCAAGTCGAGCATGCCAAGGCCAATCGCTATCGCGAGCAGCCACGCATTCAACTCGCCGGCAACCCGGTCGAGGCGCATCAAGTGATTCTTCATCCCGCAACCTCGCAATGATTCTTCGCCTCCGGTCAACATACGCCGGTCATGCTGCGACGCAACATTAAAACCGGTAAACATTTGTTAAAAATGTGACAAAAAGAGTTTGCGCCGCACGGCCTCCGTTGCGGCGCGCTCCGGGCGCGAGACAGTCACGAACCGCCGTAAACGGGAATCACAGCGCCTCGCGTCACGCGATTTTCAGGCGAGGCAAGGAAGACGATGACATCGGCAGCATCGGCCGGGGATACCCAACGCGAATAATCGGCATCCGGCATCGCGGTGCGGTTGGCAGGAGTATCGAGGATCGACGGCGCGACTGCGTTGACCCAGATCTGCTCCTCGGTTAGCTCTTGCGCCAGTGCTTGGGTCAGCGCTGCCACTGCCGATTTGGACGCTGTGTAGGCGGTCATCCCCGCTCCCAGCCGCGGCTCGAGGGCGGGCCGGGCGGCGACGTTGACGATGCGCCCGCCCGGTGCGCCGCCGCCGGATGCCGTGCGCGCGCGGAAAGCGGCCACGGCGGCGGCGGAGCACAGAAAGCAGGATAATGTGTTCATGCGAAACTGCGCGGTGAAATCCGCCGCGGAGATCTCCAGGATCGGAGCCATGGCAAAGCCGCCAGCCAGGTGGATGGACGCCCAGAGCGGCGGAAGGGCGCCGTAAAACTGCTTGACGGCGGCCTCGTCCGCAACATCGACATCGCGAACGATACGCACCCCCGTATCGCCCGCGAACGGGAAACCGTCGAGCTCGGCGGCAATCAAGTTCGGGACGTGGCAAATCGCATTCGCTCCGCGCAAACGGCCGATCACGGCGCGGCCGAGGGCGCCAGTGCCGCCGGTTACGACGATATGGGTCCCGGTGAAATCAACCATAGGCGACTCCTCGGCTCGTGAGTTTGCTCCTTCACTCGATGCCGGTTATTCGATGTGGATGCCTGCCTCTCTGGCCACCCGCCGCCACCGCGGGATTTCCTCGTGAATGAGCGAGGCGAAGGTCGATGGAGGGCCGCCGACAGCTTCCCCTCCGATCGCCGCAAACCTCTTCTCGGTCGCGGGTTCGTGGACGATGCGGTCGAGTTCCTGGTTCAGCCGTGTGATCACCGTAGCGGGGGTGCCCGCCGGGGCCATGATGCCGAACCACGACACCGCGGAGAAGCCCGGAAGCGTCGCTGCGATCGTCGGCAACTGGGGAGCGGCAGGGGCGGGATGCCGGCCGCTGACCGCAAGCGCGCGCAGCCGGCCGTCCTCCACCATCGGCATCGCGGCCAGGATCGGCGCCATCATTACCTGGGCTTCACCGTTGACGACCGCAAGCAAGGCAGCTGCGCCGCCATCGTAAGAGGCATGGCTCACGCTGATCCCCGCGGTCAGCCGGAACAGCTCGAAAGCGAGCTGTGTCGGGCCGCCGAGCCCTCCGGAAGCATAGGTGAGGCCGCCGGGATGGCTCT
>JAFASL010000154.1 GCA_019244535.1 Alphaproteobacteria bacterium | reverse complement strand
GTTACCGAGAACGGCGGGCGCCGCAAGGTCAGCAAGCGCCAAGCCATCGTCACCCAGCTCGTCAACCGCGCGGCCACCGCCGATTTTCGTGCGATCAAGATGCTGCTCGACTTTGCACGCGATATCGAACGGCAGAGCGAGCCGGCATCGGCCGAAACCTCCCGCTTCACCGAGGCGGACGAGAAGGTCATCGAACAGATCAGGGCGCGCTTTTCGCAAGGGCAAACCTGATGTCCGAAAACCTGACCTGGGGCGAGTACGAGGTCTTGCTGCGGCACGACCTCGCGACTTTCGCGGGACGCTGCTTTCAGGATCTCAACCCACAGACCTGTCTGGCGACGAACTGGCACCTCGAAGTCATCGCCGCCAAACTGGCCGAGGTGCGCGACGGCAAGATCAGGCGGCTGATCATAAATTTGCCGCCGCGCCATCTAAAATCCTTGCTAGCCTCGATCGCCTTTCCAGCTTGGTGTCTCGGGCACGACCCGTCGGCCCAGATTCTCTGTGTCAGCTACGCACAGGATCTGGCCGACAAGCTCGCCCGCGATTGTCGCAGCATCATGATGAGCCCGTGGTACCGGCAGCTCTTTCCGACCCGCCTGGCGCCGCATCGCCAGGCGGTGCAGGAGTTTATCACGACCCGGCAAGGCTATCGGCTCGCCACTTCCACCGGCGGCGTGCTGACCGGACGCGGCGCCGACATCATCCTGATCGACGATCCGCTAAAGCCGGACGAGGCGCTCTCCGACGCGCAGCGGCAGGGCTGCAACGAGTGGTATGACCACACGCTCTACAGCCGGCTCAACGACAAGCAGCACGGCGCGATCGTCATCATCATGCAACGGCTGCACGAAGACGATCTCGTCGGCCATGTTCTTGCGCAGGAGCCCTGGGAAGTCGTCAGCTTTCCGGCGATCGCCGAAGCCGATGAGGTACACCATATCGAGACGATCTGGGGAGCTCGGAGATTTACCCGCTGTCGAGGCGAGGCTTTGCACCCGGAGCGCGAGCCGCTCGATACGCTCGACCGCATCCGGCGGACGGTCGGTGAATACAATTTTGCCGGCCAGTATCAGCAATCCCCCGCCCCGTTGGGCGGCGGCCTCGTCAAAGCCGAATGGTTCAAGCGCTATCGCGAAGACCAAATGCCAAAGCGCTTCGACCGCATCGTGCAGAGCTGGGACACCGCCAACAAGGCGACCGAGCTCAGCGATTTCTCGGTGTGCACAACTTGGGGTGTAAAGGACAAGAACCTCTTGCTGCTCGCTGTGTTCCGCCGCCGGCTCGAGTACCCGCAGCTCAAGCGCGCCGTGCGCGAGCAGCAGAGCCTGTTCGGTGCGAATGTCGTGCTGATCGAGGACAAGGCGTCAGGCACGCAGCTGATCCAGGAGCTGATTGAAGAGCGCTGCTCTGCCGTCACCCGGTATGAGCCGACCCTCGATAAAATCATGCGTCTGCACGCGCAGACCGCGATGATCGAGAACGGCTTTGTCCATCTCCCCGAAAATGCTCCCTGGCTCGCCGAGTACCTCCACGAGCTGACTGTGTTCCCTAACGGCAAGCATGACGACCAGGCGGATTCGACCGCGCAGTTTCTCGACTGGTGTAAAAAACGTGGCCCAAATGACGGTTTCTACGAATGGCTGCGGATGGAGGCCGAGCGCTTCACCAACCCGGAGAGAGACCGGGAACGCCACCGGGTTCTCCTCGAGGCGCCCCCTTACATGTCGGTGCAAACCCTTTCCGGCCGGCATCTCAATGTCCCCTCAGATGGCACGCTCGAGCTGTCTGCCGATGATGCCGAAGGATTCATCCGTATCGGCTGGCGCAAAATCGGCGAGGGTATCATCGACCCGGACCTATATGACGGTGAGCAAATCACAGAGATAGACGAACCTGAGGGGCCTAAAACCATTTACGCCAAAGGCTGTGTGGAATGGGAGAAGCAGCAGGAGGAAGAGAGGCTTGCCCGCATCGCAGCGGAGGAGGCAGCCGAAAAACGCAGACTGGCCCGCGTCGCGGCATTGCGGGGGAAGACCTTGTAACCGCTCATCCTCTTGG
>JAFASL010000129.1 GCA_019244535.1 Alphaproteobacteria bacterium | reverse complement strand
CTATGCCGCAGCCGCGATCGATCCTTCCTGCTTCCGCGGGTTGCAGTTCCCGGAACCCGACGGCCCGCTGACCGGCTTTGCCACTCGGATCGCCCGGGATTGCGGGGTCAGCGGAGATACCATCGCGCAAGCCGAGCAGGTGCTCGGGGCGCGCATCATTGCAATCGACGGCACCACCGACTTCGATCGTGACGCGGTGCTCGCGGGAGAAGCCGAGCTCGTCGTCTACGGTGAGATTGCCACGCTCCAAGTGACCGCGCCTGTTCGGCCGGCAATTCAGCCAAAGCTGGAAATCGGACGCAGGCTGCGGTCGCGCATGCGCCGACGGCGCGATCATCCGCCTCGGCTCAATCCGATCCTCGCCCGGCTGGCGATCGCAACTCTGGCCGTGTTTTTGGGCGGCACCTGGTATTTCCACGAAATCTTCGGGGGCTCCTGGCTCGACGCCATATATTTCGTGGTTACGACGATGACGACCACCGGGTACGGGGATTTGACACCGGACCGGAGCCACCCTGCCGACATCGCCGCAGCCATGTTGTTGATGTTGTCCGGCATAACGCTGACCGGCTTGTTTATCGCTTTTGGCGCTTCGCTTTTGACCCGCGTACATTGGGTCACGATGCAAGGTCTGCGCCCGGTGCACCGCCGCGGACACATTGTCGTGTGCGGCGCCGGCAGCATCGGATCAGGCGTAATCGATCTGCTCCTCGGGCTCGAAAAGCGGCTGGTCGTGGTAGAGCTCAATCCCGACGCGACAGTTGTCGAAAGAGCACGCGAGCAGCATTTCGATCTTCTGACCGGAGACGCGAGCCGAGACACGACTCTGGATCTGTGCAATCTCGGCTTCGCCCGCGGTTTGATCGCATTGACCAACGTGGACACCTTGAACCTCGAGATCGCCCTCGGCGCCCGGGCCCGAAATCCGACGATGCCGATCGTGTTGCGGATCGCGGAGGCCAGCTTTGCCGAGTCGATCGCCCGGCATTTTGAATTCGGGACAACCTTCTCCGCCGCCGCGCTCGCGGCTCCCGCTTTTGTCAGCCTCTCACGGTTTCCCGGATCGCGCGGGCGGGTCTCCTTTGCCGGACGGGATTTCGGCATCGGCGAGGTAGCAATCGACAGCGATTTCCGGCCCGAGCTGCACCCGATAATGATCCCGTTGGCCGTGGCTCGAAAAAACGGCTTTGCGATCTCGCATGATCTCGACGAGCTCTCTGCCGGTGATCGCGTGCTCGCTATCGTTCCGCTCGCACCAATGAAGGAGGTGAGGGGTACGCCAGCTGCCGCAGAGCAGGCTTCTAGCGGCTGATCCTGGTTGGACACCAAGGCTATGCCAAGGCGCAACCGATCGGCGAACGATATCCTCTCTCCTTCGCTCGTAATCTGAAGTTAAGGAACGCTCGCCGTCGAGCGGAGTTGGCGATAATGAGCGCAATTCGTGCGCGCGCTGAACGGGAGGTCAATATGCGGAAACTAATTCTGGCTGGCGCTTCGGTGTTGGCTCTCGGGATCGGCGGCCTCGGAGCAAGCTATGCCGCCGGCACTGGCAATACCGCCCCGAATGCGGGAGCGAACATGCCGGCAGCTTCGAGCGCCGGGTATTCGCAAAACAGCATGAGCTTCTCGCGAGCCGAGATCCGGCAGGCCCAACAGCATCTTCGAGATCAAGGCCTCTACAAGGGGCACATGGACGGTATCCTCGGCCCGCAAACAAAGCAGGCGCTCAGCCAATTTCAGAAAAATAATGGCTTGAGCCAAACCGCCACCCTCGACCAGGCGACGATGGACAAGCTGCTTGGCAATTCTGGGGCAAGCCAGGGGTCGAGCATGCCGCCGACCTCTCACCAGGGGATGGGGCCGATGGCAAACCCGCAGCCGGCCTCTCCGCCCGCGACCGGCTTGGGCGACCATACCGCGCCGAAGCACTAACCCTACGTCCGGCGGCCCGCTCCATGACGAGCGGACCGCTTTTTTACAACGCGAGCTCGCACCAGATCGGTGTGTGATCCGAAGACCGGTCCTTGGCACGGGGCTTCTTGTCGATGTTGCAGGCGGCAATCCGGTCGGCCGCATGCGGCGCCAGGAGCAGATGATCGATGCGCAAGCCCTCGTCGCGATGCCAGCGTCCGGCCTGGTAGTCCCAGAACGTGTAGCGGTGCGGCTCGCGGTGAAAAACGCGGTACGCGTCGGTTAGCCCGAGATAAAGGAGCGCGCGAAACCGTGAGCGCGCTTCCGCGCGGCACAGCGCATCGTCGCGGAAGGCTACCGGGTCGTAAACATCGTCGTCTGTGGGGCAGATATTGTAGTCTCCGGCTAGCACAAACGGGATCTCGCGCTTGAGCAGTTCGCCGGTGTGGCCGATCAGACGCTCCATCCATGCAAGCTTGTAGGTGAATTTGTCGGTGCCGACAGGATTGCCGTTCGGCAGGTAGACAGACGCGATGCGGACCTCGCCAAACGAAGCCTCGATGTATCGCGGTTGCCCGTCATCCTCATCCCCAGGCAATCCGGTGACGAGGCCTTCTGCCGGACGCTTCGACAGCAAAGCGACGCCGTTATACGCGCGCTGCCCGATCGTCTCGACGTGATAGCCCAAGCCCTTGACCTCGAGCATTGGGAAATCCTGGGCGAGGCATTTGGTTTCTTGCAGGCACATGACGTCAGGCTGCGCGTCTTCGAGAAAGGCGAGCAGATGCGGCAGCCGCGCCTTGACCGAATTGACGTTCCAGCTCGCGATCTTCACGCCAAGCGGATCGGAAGCGGTTCAGCCGATCGAAAAGGAATTGCCGCAGCCGCAGGATGAGGCGGCGTTCGGGTTACGGATCTGGAACGAAGCGCCCATCAGGTCCTCGACAAAGTCCACCTCGGCGCCGTTCAACAGACCGAGCGATACCTCGTCGACGACAATGCCGACCCCGTCCCGCTCGAACACGAAATCATCCTCGTTGCGCTGCTCGTCGAAAGACAGCCCGTACTGAAATCCAGAGCACCCGCCGCCCGAAACGGCTATTCGCAGGAACGCGTTCTCGGCGTTTTCCTGAGCCTTTAAGGCGGCGATCCGACGAGCCGCGCTTTCGGTCAATCCGATGCGGCACTCTTCGACCTCGCTCGCAATGTCCGCCATGCTGCAGATGCTCCAGCTTTGCCGGTCGCCCGGCCTCCAGAGCTAATTTAGGCGCGCCGGCCCATTTCTGCTAGCGGCGCGCCGGAGTCGGCGGTGAGCGCCACAGTCGGCGTCGCGGGAGCCCGTTCGTGTAGCCGGGCCTGACCCGCGGCTCGGCTGTAGGCTCCGCGCCAAAGCAAGCGACCCGCGAGGCAAGGGTGATCGAAAAAACGAGGACGGCGGCAGGCAGCGCGGTGTGTCATCGCCGATCTCGCGTTGATGTCTCGGCGTTAACACCGGCATCCGGC
>JAFASL010000080.1 GCA_019244535.1 Alphaproteobacteria bacterium | reverse complement strand
AACCCGGCTCACGAATTGGCGCTCGGCGAGTTGATCGCGTCGGAGCTCCCTGGAATCCCGGCGTCGCTGTCGAGCGCCGTGCAGCCGGAGCTGCGCGAATACGACCGCGTCTCCACGACGGTCGCCAACGCCTATGTGCAGCCGCTGATGGGGCGTTATGTCCGGCGCCTGGTGGCGGCGCTTGGCGCGCGCGGTTTCCGCGGCCGGTTTCACCTGATGCACTCTTCGGGCGGTCTCGTCGCGCCGAACGCCGCCGAGGCTTTGCCGGTGCGGTTTCTTGAATCCGGCCCCGCCGGGGGCGCGATCGCGACGGCGTTCTTTGGCGGCCGCGCGGGCAAGCCCGACGCGATCTCGTTCGACATGGGCGGCACGACCGCCAAGGCATGCCTGATCCAGGACAGCAAAGCCGGCATCGTGCCGCTGATGGAGGCGGCGCGCGTCCATCGCTTCAAGAAAGGCAGCGGCTTGCCGATCCGGGCCCCCGTCGTCGATATGATCGAGATCGGCGCCGGTGGCGGCTCGATCGCCCGCGTCGACGAGCTGGGCTTGATGAAGGTCGGCCCCGGCAGCGCGGGCGCTGATCCGGGTCCGGTGTGCTACGGCCTTGGCGGGACCGAACCGACCGTAACCGACGCCAATCTGCTGCTCGGCTATATCGACCCCGGTTTCTTTCTCGGCGGCCGCATGGCGCTCGACAGCGCTGCTGCAGCGGCAGCGCTGGGCCGGCTGGGCGAGCGGCTCGGTCTGACCCCGGTCGAGGCGGCCTGGGGCGTCTACGAGATTGTCTGCGAGAACATGGCCTCGGCCGCGCGCGTGCACATCGTCGAGAAAGGCCGCGACCCGCGGCGTTATGCGATGGTCGCGATCGGCGGCGCCGGACCGGCGCATGCTGCGCGCGTCGCCCGCAAGCTGGGTCTCGCGGAAGCCGTCGTGCCGCCCGCCTCGGGCGCGGCTTCGGCGCTGGGGTTCCTCGTCGCGCCAATGAGCTTCGAGCAGTCACGCTCGCTGCCGTGCCTGCTGAAGGATATGGATTTCGCTGCGGTCAATCGGCTGCTTGCCGAATTGGAAGCCATGGGGCGGCGCCAATTGGCGGAGGCCGGCATCGATCCCGGCGAGTGCACTATCACCCGCACAGCCGATATGCGCCTCTTTGGCCAGATGCATGAAATCCAGGTGCCGTTGCCGGACGGGCCACTGGGACCCGGCAGTGTCGCGCATCTCGAAGCCGCCTTCGCTGAGGTTTACACCAGGCTCTACACGCACCTCTACCGCGGCGCCAGCATCCAGGCACTGCATTGGCGCGTGCTCGTCTCCGGCCCACCACCCAAGGTAGACCTGACCCGGCAGGCCGGAGAGGATGCCGCCAGGACGGCGCTCAAGGGCCGCCGACCCGCCTACTTCCCGGACGCCGGCGGTTTTGTCGAGACGTCAGTCTTTGACCGCTACGCGCTGCGCCCAGGCGACAAGATTATCGGCCCGGCAGTCGTCGAGGAGCGTGAGTCGACAACGATTGTGGCGCCCGGAGACTCGCTGATTGTCGATCCGCAGCTCAACCTGCGGATAGCCATCGGCACCGCCTCGGCACTGGAGGCCGTAGTGCCGGCAGGCATGGCGCTCGCCGATGCAGTGGCACGCATCGAGGGCGACCCAATCGCGCTCGAGATCATGTGGAGCCGGCTCATCAACATCACCGAGGAATGTTGGCAGACGGTCATCCGCACGGCGTTCTCTCTGATCATCGGCGAGGCGCAGGATTTTGCCTCCGAGATCCTAGATGCGAGCGGCAAACAGATCGCCCATTCGCCGCGCGCAATGCCGGTCTTCAACCTGACCCTGCCGATCGCGGTCAACGCGATGCTCGACAAATTTCCGGTCGAGACGTTGCGGCCAGGCGACATCCTGGTGACCAACGACCCCTGGCTGTGCGCCGGACATTTGTTCGACATCGCGATCGCCGCACCGGTCTTTCGCGGCGGCCGGGTCGTCTCGATGATCGGCATTGTCGGCCACGTCACCGATATCGGCGGCACCAAGAACAGCCTCAATGCGGCGGAGATCTATGAGGAGGGGATCCAGATCCCGCCGATGAAGCTGTTCCGTGAGGGCAAGCCGAACGATGACCTCTTCACATTGATCCGCGAGAACGTGCGGGAGGCGGACCAGGTGATCGGCGACATCCATGCGCTGGTCTCGGCCAGTCGAACCGGCGCCGAACGTCTGCTCGCGTTTATGGACGAATACGGCATGCACGACCTGGAACCATTGGCGATGGTTGTCCAGCAGCGCGCCGAGCGTGCAATGCGCGAGGCGATCGCCCGTGTGCCGGACGGCGTCTATGAGAGCGAGATCTGGAACGACGGCCTCGGCACACCCGAGCGTTACCCGGTGCGCATCACAGTCCAGGGCGACCGGCTCGCGGTCGACCTCGACGGGGCTCCGCCGCAGACCCGGCGAGGCGGCAGCAATTGCACCTTGGGCTATACGCAGGCGCACGTCACCTACCCATTGAAATGCATGATGACGCCGCAAGTGCCGGGCAATGCCGGGTGCTACCGGCCGTTCACGGTGACTGCGCCGTCCGGCAGCATTCTCAACTGCGACAAGCCGGCCGCGGTCAATACGCGGACGCGGACCGGATGGTATCTCGCGCCCAATCTGTTTATGGCATTGGCCGAGGCATTGCCGGGCCGGGTGCAGGCGTTTACCGGTCTGCCGAGCTCGATGCTGTTCTACGGAGCCGAGGCCAATGGGCGGAGTTATGCCGACCACCTCTTCCAGGGCGGCGGACAAGGCGCGTCGGCGCATGGCGACGGCAAATCGGGACTGCTGTGGCCAACCAGCGCCGCCAATACCTCTGTCGAACTGTTCGAGACGCGCGCGCCAATTCTCGTTCTGGAAAAATCCTACATTGCAGATACTGCGGGTCCGGGACGCCAGCGCGGCGGCCTCGGACAGGTGATCCGCGCCCGCAAGCTTTGCGACGACGGTCGGCCGGCACAGGTGGGTCTCTATCCGAGCGGCGTGCTGGTGCAGACAGAAGGGCTGTTCGGCGGACGCGCGGGCATTCTCTCCGGCGGTGCGGTGCGCAATACGAACGGCGAGGAAGTATCCGACGTTGGCATTGGTGCATTGGTCACGCTGACCTCGCCCGACGAGGTCGCCGAGCTGCGTCTCGCAGGCGGCTCCGGGTTTGGCGACCCGCTGCAGCGCGACCCGGACGCGGTGCAAAGGGACCTCGACGGAGGTTATGTGACGAGCGATGGCGCACGCCGCGACTATGGCTGCGCCGTCAGCGCCGATGGCCGGATCGACGCGCGTGCCACGCGCGATTTGCGGCGCCGCCGTGCCGCCGACTTTCGGGCGGAACAGCGCGAGACGGTGTGACGCGCGGCTGCGGTCGTGCGCTGAGGCGCCGGATGCGTTGGGGTCATGGCAGAGCGTCGCGCAAGAACACCCGAAACAGGCGCCGCGTTTGGTCTATACTTCGGGCAATGATGACCGCCGCAATCGCGAGGGACACGAGATGATCACAAAATTCGACAGCTCCTATTACGGCACCGCCGACATGGAGAACCTCGGCTACAAGGGCACGCCGATCAACGACCGCTATTACTCGCAGGCGGAATTGGGCCGGGCGCTGCACAAGGTGGTGGCCTACGCCAAATGCATGGACGAGCGCGGCTACGATACCTTCTGGATGGCCGAGCATCATTTCCAGCCCGAGGGCACGGAACTGATCCC
>JAFASL010000058.1 GCA_019244535.1 Alphaproteobacteria bacterium | reverse complement strand
CGAAGGGCATAGACTAAGCTCTCTATGACCAGGACAATCGGAAAGCCGAGCGGGGCGCCTGCGAGGTAAAGCGCGATCCAAACTTCAACCGCGCTGAGCACCCAACAGGCGAGATGCAGCGCAAATCCGCCGCGCAAGCTGGCGCTGCGCCGATATGTCCCGGCGAGCGCCGCATTGACGGCGGCCATCCCGGAGATGGTGCGCTCCGCCCACCCCCGTCCGAGCATCCACGCGAAGCGATCGAAAATGGCGAAGCCGCGTCGCTGGAGCAGCACAAAGATAATCGCGAAAAGCCCCGAAGCTGCGAAACCGAACGTCACCGGCAGCGCCACCGGCATGCCCGGCCTGAAGTTAACGAGCAAGATCAGGCCGATCGCCATGTAGGCGAGCTTGGCGAGGAACTCGAGGGTCAGGTCGACCATCGTCGTCGCCGCGGCGACAGATCCCGGCACGCCAGTAAGCGCCACGGCGCGCGCTCCCAGAACGCAGCCTCCCATCTGCGACACCGGGAGCACCTCGGATCCGGCGTCGCGGATGAACCGTCCCCATATCAAAGCCCACACTCGCGCGCCAGGCACCAGCAGCCGCCAGGCGATTCCTTCAAGCGAAGTTACTCCAAGATGGATCAGGCAAATCGCTAAAAAGCCGGCCCAGCCGATCGCGCGCAGCGATCGGATCACAGCGCCCGCCCCAAAATAGCCAACGAGCGCCGCGGTCGTCGCCAAGCCCAAGACCGCCGCAATGATCGGGATTAATTTCATCAGTTTTTCAAAGCCGAGCAACGCAATCGGGGTACACGCTCCGGCATCGCAGGACAAAATCTCCCAAGCGTCATATCATACCGGAGGTGCACGAACGCAGCGCCGGGCTTTTTTCTTGACCTGACAAGCGTGCTGGCTACACTTTTTACGAGCGTAGGTCAGGCGCTTTCCTGTACCGCGCAAAATTTAATAGTTTCACTCCGGCGCTTGGCTCGGTCTATGTCAAAGGTTCTTTTGCTGGAATTTAACGAGATTTGCCCGACGCTCCTGAACAGGTGGATGAGAGAGGGCAAGCTTCCGAATTTTTCGGCCCTCTATAATTCTTCACAAGTTTTTACCAGCATGGCCGACGTCTCCGACCCCGACTACCTCGAGCCTTGGATCCAATGGTATTCGATACACACCGGCTTGCCCTATGATGAGCACAAGGTTTTTTACTTAACTGATGGCCCCAAGGCAGATCACCCCGACATCTGGCGGCGGCTAAGCGGGCTCGGCAAGTCGGTGATGAATTGCAGCAGCATGAACGCGCGAGCCTTGGCTGGCGCCGATGTGTTTTATCTTCCCGATCCGTGGTGCAGCAACGAGCCCGCCTGGCCAGGTGAAGTCGAGGTTTTCAAGACTGTAATGGCAAAACTGGTGCAGGAGAGCACGAGAGGCGTGGCACTGGGAATTGGCGAGTGGCTGCCCTTCCTGACCTTCTTGCTGCGCCACGGTCTCGCCGCGGACACGGTTCGAGCGATATTGGCCCAACTCGGTAGCGAGCGGCTTTCACAGTCGGACCTCAAATGGCGGCGCGTAGCTCTCGCGGATCGCCTGCAGTTCGACTTGTTCCGGCACTATTATCGCAAATTGCATCCGGATTTTGCGACCTTCTTCATCAACAGCACGGCCCATCTGCAACATGCCTATTGGCGTCACATGGACCCTGACGCCTTTCCGCTGAAGCCGGACGAAAGCGAGATTGAGAGCTATGGGGATGCTGTGCTGTTTGGGTACCGCTCGATGGATGCATTGATCCGACGCTTCTGCGCGATGGCCGAGCCCGACACTACCATCATCCTTTGCTCCGCATTGAGCCAACAGCCCTTTTTGAAGCGGGAGGTCAGCGGCGGACAGCATTTTTACCGCCTGAGGGATATGCCGCGCTTTCTTCAGATGCTCGATATCGCGCCGCAGCTCGTCGAACCGGTGATGACCCATGAGTATCGTCTCCGGTTCGCCGATCGCGACACGGCCGAAAGAACCCTTTCCGTTCTCGGGCGAGTAAAGCTCGGCGATGAGCGGCTGTTCGGGGCACGGCTTTCCGGCACCGATATTCACCTCGGCTGCCAAATATTCGACCGACGCGACGGCGATGGCGGCGAAATCACGGGAATGCCCGGGCGAAACGATACCCTCTACTTCTTCGATCTGCTTTATGCGATCGATGCCGTCAAGAGCGCGCGGCACCATCCGGAGGGGGTGCTTTGGGTGCACACCGGCGAACACGCGGTGCATACATCGCCGGTATCAATTCTCGACATCGCGCCGACAATCTACGATCTACTGGGCGTGCGAGACGCGCTTGGGGATGACGCCGTCCGTGGCGTCAACCTCGTTCCGCGGTTCCGCTCCACCGGGCTGCCCGAGAGGCGATACGTCGCGTGACGGTCAATTCTGCGGTATCATTCGATATATACAATATCGTTCGTACGTATCAAATTCAGTAAGAACTTCGGCTCTTTCTATTATAGGGAACCGCTTTAGTCTCTGTTCTACATCACCGGGCATGGCGCCCAGATAGGCAAAAACCGTTTCGCCCGGCCCTTTAGTGGAGATCTCCAGATTGTCCAATACCCGGATCATCAAACCGGCACCAAACGAATTGTAACAGAACACAAGCTTGTCGGTGAATCTGGAGAAATCGAACTCTTCTGCGTCCATGTTTATGGAAGTTAGATCGGTACGGCTGGCTCCGGCGCTCCGAAATTTGCCTATATTGCGGAGGGCGATATCGTGAAGTGTCTTCGAAAATTCTACGCCGATGACGGCTTTGAAAGGGTATTGACCGGCGATCAGCAGCACCCGGCCTTTTCCCGATCCCAAGTCGATGAACGTGAAGCGCTCGCGATTTATCTCCAGCCGACGAATCAGCCGGTGAAGAAACGCGATTGGTGTGCCCTGATAGCGGTTCGCAAATCTTGCACCGGGAGCATTCGTCTCCAAATCGGCGAGCGCCACCGGCATCTGCGTGTCCACGCCGTATTTCGAGTCAAATCGTTCGTGCTGCAGCAGCAGGCGCCGAACTCGCCATTCTTGAAACGGCGCGGGCAGATTTTTGCCGATTAGAGTGGCAACACCATGCATCCCGCTTTCTCGCCAATGCTGAACAAGGCGGCTGATGTGATTGCTGGCAAATGGCATTGGCACGACGGAGATCCGTATCATTTCTATGCGCTGCAGTCACCAACGCAGCAGACGGGCGGCAGCGACCAGTCGGTCAGGCAGGACCGGGCGAACGCGCTCTGCCTGACCGGCAAACCAATCGCGGATTGCATAGTGGCGAAACATCGAAAGATCAAGACGGCATCGCGTTGTTGGCACGATTTGTCCCCCGAACTTCCGCAAAAAAAGGTGGGAACCACCGAGGCTATATTTCTTCAAGCCCTCTCGGCATCCCCATTCGATAGCTCGCCAATGCAGCAAATCGTTGGGTCGCAGGCGCAGCGCACTCTGCAAGGAGCTGTTGGCCGCATACTCCATCACGCCGCCCGGAAAAAATCGGATTACAACGCCAGCTATAATCGTGCTCTCATGACGAGCCAGGAACAGCATTCTGTTCCGCTTCAGATCAAAATTTTGTTGAAATAGCGCTTCGGTTTGGATCGGCAGATTTTTGCGAAGAGACCACTCAACGCAGATCCGATAATATGCCGAGATCTCATCGGCGCCTTTAGCGGGCGCCACCGACACTCCGTATTTAATTGCCTTTTTTATGTTAGTCCGCTTGTTCTCTGAAAATTTTCGAAATAGCGAATCCGGGCCACGCGACAGGTCCAACAGCACCACACCATCGTATTGTTTTTGCCGAAAGCGAGGCGCGACCAGGTCCGCCATTTCCGACCACACGAATAAATCCACCAGCTTGGCGGACGGTGCCCCCGCAAGAAGTCCGGCTAGCAGATTGGTCATCGCCCGGTCACGATTGGCGTGACGCGAAAATGCTATTTGCGGGCGGACGGTCAGCCCGGACTGAATGTATTGTCCGTCACGAATGCCGGTTAAAATTGCGCTGACCTGTCCGTCCGTGAAGCCAAGCACAGCGAACCGCCTGCCTCTGGGCGGTGGCGGTTCCAGAAAATACTCTGGAGCCGTATAGTGGGTTGCGAAATCAGATGCCTCCAAGCAGGCGCGCCATTCGGTTTCCAATGCGCCATCGGGCCATCGATCGAGCGTGACAAACGATTTCCTCTTTTGCTCCATAATATAGCGACTCGCTGCGATCGGCGAGAGAGTTCCCCGACTTGCCGGTCAGCCGTGTCGAGCCTGGCGGTAGTTATGCACCTTGGCCCCGGCTCTGTTGGCGATCGCACTGGCCCCACGAGCCTTGTCGCGAAAGTGTGTCAGACGGCGGAACCGGGTAATACCCGAGTTCACCACACGAACCGAAGAGCGGCAAGTCTCTTTTACCAACGCTGCGCCCGACCACGCCTGAAGCACAACTAAGTGCAACATTATTAGCACAAAATTTGAGATCGTCTTGGGAAACCAGATTACCTTTAGGTAATTTGTTTGTCCCGTCGCAAACATGGTCTTGTAATCCCATTCCTGACCGCCAAAATCGAACAACCGAAATCTACGCTCCGCGAATAATTTTTCGAGTATTGTATAAAGGAGAACAGTGCCGGGCGATAGTCGCGTAAACTCAGGATCATAGCCGGGGATACTATAGGTGACGATGTCGGAAGCGATCCTGCAAAACGCGTATGAGACGGGTCGGTCACGCTGCATCAGCACGAAGCCGCATACCTCCCCATTCTCAGCATCACCAATCAGTTTGGTCTTGAATTCCTCTGTCTCGGGAAATCCGAATCCGATTTTGGATTGATAGCTAAGGCGAGAGATTGCGAGTGCGTGCGCGCAAAACTCTGCCATCTCCTGAGGCAACTGGTAACAACGTAAATCGATGATGCCGTCTGATTGTTCAGCAAAGTTCCGGATTGTTCGCCGCAAATTATATCGCGTCTTTTTTGAAAACTTACCTAAATACTCGCTAAATGTCATAGAACGTAGATCAACAAAATACCTCTTTCCGCGGTATGAAACGTAGCGAATAGCGTTTCGATCGAAGCTCACCCTGCATGATATCGTGCCGTCATCCGGCAATTGTTGATAGGTCGTAGGCCGGATAATGGGTGGCAAGATAGGCGCGCTATCTCCGAGTACTAGGGGACTTGCCCTATTGGAGAGTGAGTCAAAGGTCCATCGTCCGAGCACAAACGGTCCGACCTGAAAGACCAACGTCTCGCTAACCGATTCCCACGGATCCGTCATTCTGAAACGGCAACCTGTCTCGTGAACGGGCGAAATTCTCATGGCAGCCTTTCTGTCGAGCAAGCTGCTAATCATCACTGCCCGCAACGTCCGCCACACAGCTTGGAATATCCGCTCGGACCTCGGCAAGGGTCTCGCCGGCCATCACGGGCAAAACCAAGCAGTGCACGCGGGCGGTGTTATCGCGGTGACGGTCATCCCGCTTCCATAAGCCTCAATCCTACTGGCATCCGTGCCCCACATGAAGCACCACCCAGTGGCTACGGCAACATGCGTTCATTCAAAACCCGCGACAAGCTGAAAACCCATGGAACGGGGCAGTTCGACCATGTCGAACCTTTCGTCGAGGCGGTCGCGTTATGCTTCGTATGGGTTAACTTTCGGTTCGCACTGCCGGACTAGTTTTGCCCTCCTTCGGAGGTCGTGCTTCGCAGAGACCGGCCTGTCGGAGTGCGTCTCGAGAACCACCTCGTCGATGACATCTTGACGGCGGCCTAGCAGGCCTTATTCTCATAACCAGCATAACCAAGGCCGGGCCGGTTCCGCCCGGTTTTTCCGGGGGGAAGAAATGCTCAGTCTGAGCATATATCACGGAGATGACCATGCTGCAGACCGCCTCTGACACGCCTCGCGCTTCCGTGCCCCTCCCCGAAATCTACCATCGGGTCGAACGGCACATACCGGCGTTCGAATGGCCGCTGTTGGCCGGAGACATCGCCGCAATCCTCAAGCTCAAAAAGGAACGAAACGCCGTTCTCCTCGCGCACAACTACCAGACCCCCGACATTTTCCACACCGTATCCGACATCGTCGGCGACAGTTTGGCCTTGGCGCGCGAAGCGGCCCGCACCGATGCCGAGGTGATCGTGCTCGCCGGCGTCCACTTCATGGCAGAGACAGCCAAGCTGCTGAACCCGCAAAAAACCGTGCTTATTCCGGATCTCGAAGCCGGCTGCTCGCTGGCCGCGTCGATCACCGCGGCCGATATCCGGCTGTTGCGGCAGCGCCATCCGGGAGTGCCGATAGTGACCTACGTCAACACTTCGGCCGCAGTGAAGGCCGAGTCGGACATCTGCTGCACTTCGAGCAACGCGATAAAGATCATCGAGTCGTTGGGCGTGCCACGCGTCATTATGCTGCCGGACGAGTATCTGGCGCGCAACACCGCGGCGCAGACGAGGGTCGAGATCATCGCCTGGAAGGGTCATTGCGAGGTGCATGAGCGTTTCACGCCGGAGGACGTCAGGAGTCTGCGCGAGAGCCACCCCGGCATCACTGTGCTGGCCCACCCGGAGTGCCCGCCGGAGGTGATCGCCGAATGCGACTTCACCGGCTCGACCGCGGCGATGGCCGACTACGTCGGCAAGGAGCGGCCGGCGCGCGTCGTGCTTCTGACCGAATGCTCGATGAGTGACAACGTTGCGCTGCAACACCCTGACCTCGAATTCGTGCGGCCGTGCAATCTGTGCCCGCACATGAAGCGGATCACGCTGCCAAAGATCCGGCATGCGCTGCAGACGATGACCCATGAGATCACCGTCGATCCGGCGATCGCCGAGCGCGCCCGCCGCGCTGTCGAGCGCATGCTGGAGCTGGGCTAGGGGAGGGAAGGGTGACGGCGCGGCTGATCATCGAGCCGATTGTGCGGGCGGCCTTGCTCGAGGATCTGGGCCGGGCCGGGGACATCACGACCGAGGCGATCGTGCCGCCGGAGGCCGAGGTCGAGGCGGTCATCGCAGCACGCCAGCCGGGTGTTGTTGCCGGGCTGGACGCCGCGCTGCTCGCGTTCGAACTGGTCGAGCCGTCGCTACGCGTCGAGCGCGTCCGCGGAGATGGCGCCCGGGTCGCGCGCGGCGATACGGTAGCCCGCATCGAGGGCCGGGCCCGCGGCGTGCTCGCCGCCGAGCGGATCGCTCTCAATCTATTGAGCCGCATGTCGGGGATCGCGACCGCGACGCGCGCGCTCGCCGACGCGGTATCCGGCACCAACGCCAAAATCGTCTGCACCCGCAAGACCACCCCTGGGTTGCGCACGCTCGAAAAGGAGGCCGTCCGGCTCGGCGGCGGGACCAACCATCGGTTCGGACTCGACGACGCGATGCTCATCAAAGACAACCACATCGCGCTTGCCGGCGGGGTGCGGCCCGCTCTCGAACGCGCAAAGCGGCACGCCGGGCACCTGGTAAAGATCGAGCTCGAGGTCGACACTCTCGACCAGCTTGCCGAAGCATTGGAGGTCGGGGTCGATGCGGTGCTGCTCGACAACATGTCGGCGGAGACGATGCGCCGCGCCGTCCTGATGGTCGGCGAGCGCGCGATTACCGAAGCGTCTGGGAGGATCACTCTGGAGACGGCGCCCGCTATTGCCGCCACCGGCGTCGACCTGATTTCCTGCGGCTGGATCACTCACAGCGCCCCGATCCTCGACCTCGGTCTCGACATCGCCGACTGAC
>JAFASL010000466.1 GCA_019244535.1 Alphaproteobacteria bacterium | reverse complement strand
TCGACGTTGCCACTTTGCTGCTGCACACCGGACGCGAATCCAGCACCGCGGCAGTCAGCTCGGGCCGCAAGATCACCGAGGCGGAGGCGCTGCGCGCCAGGCGTGACATGGTCTACGCCCAACACCAGGTCAGCCGGGCGCTCGACCTCCTATGCGAGCTCGACGGCGCGCGCTGGGTCTACGACAGCGACCAGCTGGGCGCTATCCGCCGCGATGTGATGACGATCCTGACCCACCACGCCGCGAGCCGCCAAGCGGCGATGGCGCCATATGGCCGCATGCTGCTCGCCGCGGATGTCAACTAAGCGTCCAATGCGGTATTGCCGAGTTTGACTGCGACCTGCCTTGCCGGGATATGCTATCCTGATGGAAGAGATTTATTGCTTTGCCGGCAACCCGCTCGATCGCGTCAGCCAGCGCCGCCAGGACGCCGCTTGGGTGTCGTCGTTGCTTGAAGACCCCGCCGCCCGGGTGCTCCCGCTGCACGGGCTCAAGCCCCGGATCCGCCATTCTTCGGCGGCCGCCCTGGACTGGCAGAGCGTTGCGCCTTGGCGACAGCTGATCGAGGACGGCAGCACCCTCATCCTCCTCGGCATGCGCGACGGCCACGCCTATTTCGCGGTCGATGCGACCTCGTCGGAAATCCCTTCCGACAGCGACAGCGTCGAGATGGATGCCCGGGCGGCCGCGCCAGCGATAGACGGCGGTGAAGCGGCCATTCTCGCCGAGGCCCGCTCGCTGATCGACTGGCACGACCGCCACCGGTTCTGCGCGAGATGCGGTACGCCGAGCACGATCGCTTCGGGCGGTTGGGTGCGGCATTGCCCGAATTGCAAGGCGCACCACTTCCCGCGGGTCGACCCGGTTGTCATCATGCTCGCCGTCAGGGGCGAGAGGTGCCTGCTCGGCCGTGGCCACCGGCGCCCCGGCGCCCGGTTTTCCTGCCTGGCGGGCTTTATGGAACCCGGTGAGACTTTGGAGGAGGCAGTGCGCCGCGAGGTCCTCGAGGAGTCGGGCATCCATGTCGGACGGGTGCGCTATCTCGCCTCACAGCCCTGGCCGTTTCCGTCGAGCCTGATGATGGGGTTTCTCGGCGATGCGTTGACCGAGGAGATCACGATCGACCCCGAGGAGCTCGCCGAGGTGCGCTGGTTCGAGCGCGAGGAAGTGCAGTCGATGGTCGAACGATCGCGATCGGATGATCCAATCCCGGGTCTTGCAACCCTGCCGCCGCCTCTGGCAATCGGGCACCAGATCGCCCGCCGCTGGGCGTTCCACATCGACAGCATTTAAGGGTTTCATACGCGCTCGAACGATTTCCGTGACTGACAGCGCAGCGCAGCGGGTCGCGGTTGTCACCGGGGCCAGTTCTGGGATCGGGTTTCACACAGCACTCGCTTTCGCTCGAGCGGGAATGCATATCGTCATGACCGGCCGTGACGGCGTGCGGATGGATGCCGCTCGCCGCCTGCTGACCGATCGCTCGGGCTCGAACCGAATCGGAATAGCAGTTGCCGATTTTTCGCGTCTGGACGAGGTGCGCCGGTTGGCGGAGGAAGTTCTCGCTGCACACGACCGCGTGGACGTGCTGGTCAACAATGCCGGGCTGTTCTCGCCTCAGTACCGACTTTCCGCCGATGGGTTCGAGTTGACTTTCGCAGTCAATCACCTCGCGCCGTTTCTATTGACCAACTTGCTTCTCGACCGGCTGAAGGCCTCGGCGGTGTCGCGGATCGTCACGGTCGCTTCGGAGGCGCACCGCGGCAACCGCATCGATACCGACTACCTGGCACGCCCGCGCGATTGGACCATGATGCGCGCCTATGGCCGCTCCAAACTCTGCAACATTCTTTTCACCCGAGAGCTCGCATCGCGGCTCGACCCCGGCCAGGTCGTCGCTACCTGCCTGCATCCCGGGGTCGTCGCCACCGGGCTCGGACAGCGCGGCGGTCTCGTCGGGCTCGGGTGGCGGCTCGCGAAGCCATTCATGTTGAGCCCGGAGCAGGGTGCCGAGACATCCGTTTTTCTCGCAATGGTGCCGGACGCCAAACCTTTCCACGGCGGCTATGTTGTCCGCAAAGCGCTTTCCCAACCGGACGCGGCAGCGCTCGACGGCAGCCTTGCCCGCCGTTGTGGGACGAAAGCGCAAGGCTCGTCGGTCTCTGAGGGTTCGCATGATCCG
>JAFASL010000465.1 GCA_019244535.1 Alphaproteobacteria bacterium | reverse complement strand
TCTACCAGCGCGAGCGCACCGGCAAGGGCCAGCGCGTCGAGGTCGCGATGACCGATGCGGTGCTCAATTTGTGCCGGGTCAAGATGCGCGACCAGCAGCGCATCATGCGCGGTCCGTTGTCCGAATACCCCAACAAGGAATTCGGCGACACCGTCCCGCGCGCCGGCAACGCCTCGGGCGGCGGCCAGCCGGGGGCCGCACTGCGTTGCGCGCCGGGGGGCCCCAACGATTATGTCTACGTCATCATCCAACCGCCGAGCTGGGAGCCGCTGATGAAGCTCGCCGGCCGCGAAGAGCTGATCACCGACCCCGAGTACGCGACGCCGCAGGCGCGTTTGCCCAAGATCCCGGAATGCTTTTCGATCATCGAGAAGTGGACGATGACGAAGAGCAAATTCGAGGTCATGAAAGCACTCAACGACGTTGATGTGCCATGCGGCCCGATCCTGTCGATGAAAGACATCTACGAGGACAAGTCGCTCTACGAACGCGGTTTTCTCGTGGAGGTGGACCATCCGACGCGCGGCCGCTACGTGCAGGTCGGCTCGCCGATCAAGCTCTCCGACTCGCGGGTCGAAGTGAAGCGTTCGCCGTTGCTCGGCGAGCACACCGACGAGGTCCTCGGTTGGCTCGGTTACGGCGCCGACGAGATCGCGGCAATGCGCAAGGAGGGCGCGGTTTGATGCCACACGCCCCTCGCCCCTTCCCTCTCCCCGCACGCGGGGAGAGGGAAGGACCCGCGAAGCGGGAGGGTGAGGGGCATGCTAGGGGTACTACGCCGTGCTAGCAAAACACGACCGGCGCATTCATCCCGGCTCGGGGCGCCGGCGCGGGCCCGATCACCCAAAGGGCAGGCAGGTCGATCCTGCAGCGCTTGCCGAAGTGCAGGCGCTGCTCGGCAAACGCGAGCGGCGGCGCGACCTGCTGATCGAGCATCTGCATCTGCTGCAGGACCATTTCGGGTGCCTCTACGCACGCCACCTCGCCGCGCTCGCCGAGGAGATGCGGCTGGCGCTCGTCGAGGTCTACGAAGTCGCGTCGTTCTACGCCCATTTCGACATCGTTATGGACGACGAGGCGCCACCGCCGCCGCTGACTGTCCGGGTGTGCGATAGCCTCAGCTGCGAGCTTGCAGGCGCAGCACAGCTGCTTTCAGGTCTGCGTGGCAGTCTCGGCGATGGCGTGCGCGTCGTCCGCGCGCCCTGCATGGGCGGGTGTCACCGTGCGCCGGTCGTAGCAATTGGCCACGCACTGCACGAGTACGCCACCGTTGACACTGTCGCCGCCGCAGTTTCCACCAGCGACAGTCACCCTGTGATTCCGGATTTTGTTGGCCTGGACGCTTATCGGGCGGGAGGCGGCTATCGCCTGCTCGCGGCCTGTCTCGCCGGCGCGCGTGAGCCGGAGGAAATGATCGAGATGCTCGAGCATGCCGGCCTGCGCGGGCTCGGCGGAGCCGGGTTTCCAACCGGCCGCAAGTGGCGGCTCGTGCGGCAGGAGCCGGCGCCGCGGCTGCTGGCCGTAAATGCCGACGAGGGCGAGCCCGGCACCTTCAAGGACCGCCATTTTCTCGAGACCGACCCCCATCGGTTTCTTGAAGGCACGCTGATTGCCGCTTGGGTGGTCGAAGCGGCGGACATCTATATCTACCTCCGCGACGAATATCCGCAGTGTCACACGATCCTTCAAAGCGAGCTGGCAACAATCGAAAGCGCCGGGCTGGCGCGGCACGCCCGCATCCACTTGCGCCGCGGCGCTGGCGCCTATATCTGCGGCGAAGAATCGGCGATGCTCGAAAGCATCGAGGGCAAGCGCGGTCTGCCGCGGCAACGGCCGCCGTTCCCGGCCCAGGTTGGCCTCTTCGGGCGGCCAACCCTGTGCAACAATGTCGAGACCCTCTATTGGGTGCGCGACATCGTCGAGAAAGGACCGGAGTGGTTCACCAGCCAGGGCCGCAATGGGCACACGGGGTTGCGGACTTTCTCGGTTTCGGGGCGCGCGCGCGATCCTGGCGTCAAGCTCGCGCCGGCCGGGATTACCGCGCGCCAG
>JAFASL010000253.1 GCA_019244535.1 Alphaproteobacteria bacterium | reverse complement strand
CAGGCGCCAAATAGCGGCTTCGTCAGGGCAGGATAATGCCACGCCATTGCGGCGATTTTGGGAACGCAAGAGGCTGGCCGCCAACCGTGGGCGTCGCTTATGATCCCGCCATGTCGACCGATCACACGCCGCGATTTCGCTACCGCCTGGGCCTAAACCAGCCCGCGGCCAGCCCTACGGTCAGGCGTCTTACCGAGATGGCGCAAGCCATTGGCGAGGAAACGAGCTGGGAATTGCTGATCGAGGTGTTTCCGGAGAGCCGGCTCGGCCCCGACCCCAAAATGTTCGCCGAGATGCGCGCCGGTGCGCTCGAATTCTTCATGGCGGGCGCGACATTGGGCGAGGTCGCGCCGACCAGCGCATTGCCGCTGCTGCCTTTTGCGTTTCGCGACTCGAAGGCCGTATTCGCCGCGCTCGATGGCGCGCTCGGCGACCAGATACGCAGCGAATTGGCGCAACACGGGATCCACGCGTTCCGGCACTGTCTGCAAAACGGCTTTCATCACGTGACGACGAGCAAGCGGCCGATCCACACGGCGGCCGACCTCGCCGCACTGAAAATCCGCAGCCCGGGCGGGGCGATCGCGCGCGATTTTTTCGAGGCATTCGGCGCCGAAGCGGGATATGTCCCGTTCAGCCACATGTATGAGGCGCTGAAGGCGCGCAATTACGACGGGCAGAGCGATCCGCTCGGCGTCGTATTGTCGCTGCGGCTTTACGAGGTGCAGAGCTATTTGAGCCTGACCGCGCATTGGTGGTCGGGTTTCACATTGCTGGCCAATGCTGCTGCCTGGCGCGCGCTGCTGCGACCGCTGCAAGACGCCGTTGAGCGCAATGTCGAGAAATACGCGCTGTTGCAGCGAGCGGACATCGAGCAGGTCAATGCCGCCGGGGCAGACGAGCTCGCGCGTCTGGGCATGCAGGTCAATACCGCCGACACTGCAACCTTTCGAGCCGGGCTGGCGTCGTTTTACGCCCGTTGGCGCGAAAAAGCAGGCCCAACGGCTTGGCGCCTATTGGAAGCCTATGCCGGTGACATCGGCGGATAACGTTTTCCGCCTTGACGGAAAGATTGCGCTGGTGACTGGCGCCGGGCGTGGCATCGGCCGCGCCTGCGCATTGTCGCTCGCCGCTGCAGGGGCCGAGCTCATCCTGGTGAGCCGGACCAAGCGCGAGCTCGACGAGGCCGCCGGCGCCATCCGATCGAAGGGCGGTAAGGCGCAGCCTCTCGTTCTCGATGTCACGCGCTCGGATGCGGTGCGCGACGCTTTTGCCGGTCTCGGCCGGCTCGACATTCTCGTCAACAATGCCGGCATCAACCGGCCGCAGCCGTTTTTAGATGTCGACGAGAAGACGCTCAACCTGCTGCTCGGGCTCAATGTCAAGGCGGCATTCATCGTCGCGCAATGCGCCGCCCGGCTGATGGTCGCGCAGCGCAGTGGCGTCATCATCAACATGTCATCGCAGATGGGCCATGTCGGTTCGGAGCGTGACCGCACCGTTTACGTGATGACGAAGCACGCGCTCGAAGGGTTGACCAAGGCGATGGCGGTCGAATTGGCGCCCAAGGGGGTGCGCGTCGTCTCGGTCGCTCCGACCTTTATCTCGACGCCACTGGCGCAGCCGTTCCTCGAAGATCCCGCCACCCGCAAATGGATCCTCGACCATATACCGATGGGCCGCATCGGTACGGTCGAAGAGGTCGCCTCGGCGGTGGTCTTTCTGGCCTCACCCGCCGCCGCGCTCGTCACCGGCTCAAGCCTCCTCGTCGATGGCGGCTGGACCGCTTGGTAACCGATTTCACCACGGCAATCGGCTCTGGTATAAGGTTTACATTTCGATTGCATCGGCGAGCCTTAACCATGATAATAAGCCAAACAGGGCAGTCTTCACACCGTTACTAAAAAAGCGAGCGCGCGAACCAACGAGCGCTCTAGCCCGGAGGAAAATCTGTGAAGACCCTTCCTCTCGCACTCGCGCTGGTTTTTGCGGTGGTGGTTGGCGCCTCGGCGGTGCACGCAGCCGATACCGTATGTTCCGGTACCATCAGCGCATCGACGGTGAGCGGAAATCTCGTCGTTCCCCAGAATGCCTCCTGCATCCTCCAGACGGTAAGTGTCACCGGCAATGTCGAGGTCTTGCAGAACGCGAGCCTTTCCGTCCAGGCGTATGTCGAGCCGTCTTCGATCGGCGGGAACATCCTGGCTGATCACTGTGCCTCCGCGCTACTCCAGGGTACGGTGACAGTAGGCGGGAATCTGCAGATCCAGAACTGTACGGGTAAGAGCGGCTTTGCCGGACCCGGCATCAAGATCCACGGAAATTTCCTGTGCCAAAACAATCGGGGACCTTGCGAAGCCTGGCTGGGCGCGGTCGGCGGCAGCGCTCTGATCCAGAACAATGTGTCCTCCTTGGCCTCTGACATCAGCCTGAGCGCAATTGGTGGAACCCTTCTGTGTCTCCAGAATACGCCGGCCCCAACACACAACGCCGGGCCGGATTGGGTGACGGGAAACCTAGTTGGCCAGTGCGCGCAAAATCTAGGCTTCGGAGCGGTGGGAACTTCCATCGTGGCGCCTGGAACGTCGCAGGGTAAACCGGTGGCGTGCGAGGATTTGGCCAATCTCAGCAATTTCCCGGTTCCCAACACCCAGATCACATCGGCAAAGCTCAACGCGGCGACCGCGACGCCGACGGCGCTACCGGCGCATTGCCAGATTGATGGCATCATCAATGCCCGGGTTGGCAGTGACGGCTGCAGCTACGGTGACAGCTTCGAAGTCCGGTTGCCCTTGGCGAATGCCTGGAACGGCCGATTCATGTTCCAGGGTGGGGGTGGAACCGAGGGCGCCGTTCCTTCGGCGACCGGGAGCGCCGGGACGCTCTCGCCAACACTTGCTCAAGGTTATGCCGTGGCGAGCCAGGACGGTGGGCATGAAAACAGTCAGCTCGCAAAATGCGCATCAGGAAGCCCAAATCAGTTCTATCTTGATGCCCAGAGGTTGATCGATTTCGCCTACCAGTCGATCCAGGTTGCTACCCTCACAGCCAAATATCTGATCGCCGCCTACTATGGCGAGGGACCCGATCGCTCTTATTGGGTTGGCTGCTCGACGGGCGGTCGGCAGGCGATGGTGATGTCGCAGACCTTCCCGCAATATTACGACGGGATTGTCGCGGGCGATCCGGTCTATGACCTCGAAGCGATTTCGTTCAGCGAGCTCTGGGGCCTGGAACAGATCGCGGCAATCACCCCGAAGCCAATACAATTCACCTCGACGACGCCGCCCCAACCGCTCTTTTTCCCGCCTTTCCGACAGCTGATCAGCAGCTTTTTACGACAGCTATCCTGCAGGCCTGTGACGGCCTCGACGGCACTGTGGATGGCGTTATCGACAACTTGCCGGCTTGCCGGGCAAAGTTTGATCCGGCGACCTACGTCTTCACGGACACGGGGCAGCCGCTCCAGTGCACCGGGGCAAAGCTGCCGACTTGTTTGACCGCGGCGCAGATCAATGCCGTCAAAAAGATCAACCAGGGACCGCGGACTTCGCTGGGGGAGACGATCGAGGCACCGGCCGGTGCGGTCGCGCCTGACCACCCTGACAATACGGTTCTCGGCTACGCCTACGACGGCGGATACATGTCCTCTGCGGGCATTCCGGCACGAAAGATAGGCACATCGCCGACGACGCCGCCGGGAGATTTTGGGCAGGGCGCAAGCCAGATCGGTTTTGCGTGGTTGTCGCCGCCCAATCTCAGCTTCAATATTCTCGGATTTAATTTCGATACCGATACGGATCAGCTGCTCGCCTCGTCCCCCGTCGCCACGAACTCGGATTCGCTAGACATTTCGAAGTTCGTCAAACACAACGGCAAAATCATCTGGTATCACGGATTGAGCGACCCGGGCCCGCCGGTACTGGGCACGATCAACTATTATAACGAGCTGGCGGCGCAGAACGGCGGCTTCCAGGGTGCCGCTAAATTCTCGCGATTTTATCCGATCCCGAACATGGGACACTGCGCAGGTGGCCCAGCGACGGACCAGTTCGATATGCTCACTCCCCTTGTCCACTGGGTCGAGAATGGAACTGCGCCAGGTCCGATCGTTGCCAGCGGCACCCATTTCACAAGCGCGCCGACCACGCGCAGCCGACCGCTATGCCCCTACCCACAGCAGGCGCGCTTCATTGGCGGCTCGGGGGGAGATCTTAGCGTCGCATCCAATTATACGTGTGTAATGCCACCAGGCCTGTAGGCCAATTTCGGCAACCCGGGGTGAGAGCCTCTGCACCTCATGTTTCGTTGCTGTCGACGCGGACCAGTGCACCACTTCGATCGAGCAGTGCATCGCTGCGTCAAAAAAACCAAGGAGGAAACGCCATGAATCCTAAGCGCGTGATACCCAAATTGAATCCCCGGTGGTCCGCAGTTGGTCTCGGCTTGTTGGCCTTGGGCGCGGCTCCGGCTTCAGCCGCGTTGCCGAACTGCTCGGTGACGGCGCTTGCTGGGCTCAGCGTCTCGAACCTGTCCATCTCCTCGGCCACCGACTCGCGGCGACGGCTTCGAACCCCGAATACTGTCTTGTTGTCGCCACCCTCACAACGAGCGGTGAGGGGGCCGGCATTGGTTCCGCTGGCGTGCAAGTACAATTACCGGCGAATTGGAATAACAAGCTGCTGTTCAACGGAGTGGGCGGCTTGGCGGGAAGCTTCAACTCCTCGGCTAATCCGGTCGATCTGACTTTGTTCCTCGCCAAAGGCTACGCCGCGGGGGTGACCGATACTGGCCACGTCAACACCAATCTGAGC
>JAFASL010000183.1 GCA_019244535.1 Alphaproteobacteria bacterium | reverse complement strand
TCGGTCACCTGAGCCACAATCAGTTCAGTCCGGTACCGAATAATAACGGAGCCCACATCAACGCCTTCTTTGCTGCCGCCGAGCCGTCGATCGATTTCGACTTCTTCCGGCTCAGATTTTCAGGCTTGTTCCAAAGCGGCGACGCCAATCCGCAAGGTGGTCATGCCACTGGTTTCGATTCGATTTTCGAAAATCCTCAATTCGCCGGGTCGGACGCGAGTTATTTCATTAGACAATCGCTGCCCTATATTGGGGGTGGCATTGTCGGCCTCAATCAGCCGAACGGGGTGCTCGCTGACTTACGCTCATCCAAGCTCGAGGGGCAGTCGAATTTTATCAACTCCGGCCTTATTCTGGCTGGCGTCGGCACCGACACCGATATTCTGCCGGAGCTGCGGATCTCGACGAATTTCAACTTTCTGAGAGCCGCCTACACGCAACCGCTCGAGTTCCTTCGGCACCAGGGCAATATCACCAACAATCTGGGTTACGATCTTTCGGTGTCCTTTATCTATCGGCCGCTAGACACCCAGAACATCGTTTTCCGCGTCTCTGGTGCGGCGCTGATCCCCGCAAATGGGCTGCGGTCAATCTACCAGACGAACCCTGGGCTGTTTTCGGGGCCCAGTTTTCTTTACGCAGCGATGGTCAACATGATCGTGACCTATTGAGATCAGAGCCATGCGGGGGATCGTCGCGAGCTTTTTGCTGCTCGGACTGCTGGCGGCCGGGATGCCGTCCGAGGCGGCCGAGAGTGGGGCTGCTCCGCCAGCGCCGGTGAAGCAGACGGGGGCCGAGGCCACGGCGAAGAGCGCCGGCTGCATGAGCTGTCATACGACAACCGATTCGCTGACCATGCATACCAGCCCCGGGGTCACTCTCGGCTGTGCCGATTGCCATGGCGGCAATCCTGCGGTGTTCCGGGCGGCGGTCGCATTGCCGGGGAGCAGCGAATACCGCCGCGCTCTCGACGCAGCGCATGTCCAGCCGCGCTATCCCGAGGAGTGGAACTACCCTTCGAGTGTCAAGCCACCCCGTACCTACACCTTGCTGAACCGTGAATCGCCCGAGTTTATTCGGTTCATCAACCCGAGCGACTACCGCGTCGCACGTGAAGCCTGCGGCGCCTGCCACTTGCGTATCATTGCCGCGGCCGAACGCAGCCTGATGGCGACGACCGCCATGTTCTGGGCCGCCGGCGCGTACAATAACGGGATTCTGCCGTTCAAGCACACGATTGTCGGCGAAGCCTACACGCGTGACGGGCGCCCGGCAAAACTGATCACACCGGTAATCCCAACCCCGGAGATGCAGGCCCGCCACGGGATCGTCCCCGAGCTTCTGCCGTTGCCGTCCTGGGAGGTGTTCCCGCCTGCCGACGTCTTCCGCGTCTTCGAGCGCGGGGGACGCAATATCGTCACCCAGTTCCCCGAGATCGGCAATCCCGACTCCGAGGGGCATTTGCAGCGGCTCGAGGAACCAGGGCGTCCAGACATCCGCCAGTCCAACCGCGGACCCGGCACCGGGCTGCGCGTCGCCATACCGATCCTCAACATCACCAAGACCCGCCTCAACGACCCGACAACCTGGTTTCTCGGCACCAACGACAATCCCGGCGACTATCGCAACTCCGGCTGCGCGGCTTGCCACGTCATTTACGCCAATAATCGCGACGTGGAGGCCGCAGGCCCCTATGCGTCATACGGCAATCGCGGGACCAGCATCAGCGCCGACCCGACCATCCGCAAAGATGAAACCGGGCATCCGCTGCGGCATCAGATGACGACGGCGATCCCAACCAGCCAATGCATGATCTGCCACATGCACCAGCCGAACCTGTTCCTCAACAGCATGCTCGGCTACACGATGTGGGATTACGAAACCGCCGCGCCGGCGATGTGGCCCAAGAAGCAGAAATATCCAACCGACACTGAGATGCGCGCGGCGCTCGAGCGCAACCCCGAGGGAGCGGTGGTACGCGGCAAATGGGCCGATCCCGATTTCAGCGCCGAGGTCAGCGAGCTCAACCCGCAGCTCAAGGATACCCAATTCGCCGATTATCACGGTCACGGTTGGAATTTCCGCGCGATCTACAAGCGCGACCGCAAGGGCAATCTGCTCGACGACAATAACAATGTTATTCCGCCCAACGACCCGGAGAAATTCAAGAAAGCCGTTCATCTCGATTCCATTCACGTCGATTTCGGCATGCAATGCGTCGACTGCCACTTCGCCCAGGATGCCCATGGCAGCGGCCACATCTACGGCGAGGTGCAAGCAGCCATCGAGATCACTTGCCCCGACTGCCACGGCACGGCGAAGGCGCTGCCGGATCTGCGCACCCACGGTCCGGCCGCGCCGCCGGCCGGAACCGATCTGACATTATTGCGGACCGCCGACGGGCGGTCCCGCTTCGAATGGCGTGGGCCCAAGCTCTACCAGCGCTCCGCGGTCTATCCCGACCTTGAATGGGAAATGACGCTGGTCAAAGACACTGTCGATCCAGCAAGCCCGAAATACAATCCGCGGGCCGCGCGTGCAAAGCTGATGTCGATGGGCACTTCGATGAAATGGGGACCGAGCATCCCAACCAATCAACTCGCTCATTCGAACGACACGATGGCCTGCTACACATGTCATTTGTCATGGACCACGAGCTGCGGCGGCTGCCACCTGCCGATCGAGGCCAATCAGAAGACCGCCCGTCATCACTACGAGGGCGGGGAGACACGAAACTACGCCACCTACAATCCGCAGGTCGCGCGAGAAGACATGTTTCAGCTCGGCCGCCACGGCACCATCAAAGGGAATATCATCGCGCCTATTGCCTCGCGCTCGGCGCTTGTCTTGTCGTCAACCAACATCAATCGGGACCACATCTACGTCCAACAACCGCCGGTCTCGGCCGCCGGATATTCGAGCCAGGCGTTCTCGCCCCATTACCCGCACACCGAGCGCCGCACCGAGACCAAGACCTGCACCGACTGCCATATCTCTGAGCAGAACGATAACAACGCGATTATGGCGCAGCTCTTGTTGCTCGGCACCAATTTCGTCAATTTCATTGGTTACAACGCCTGGGTCGGTGAAGAGGACGACATCGAGGCTGTGCGGGTCACCGAATGGGACGAGCCACAAGCGGTGATCGGCAGCTATTTGCACAAATACGTCTATCCTGACTATTACAAGGTTCATATCGACAGAGGGCGTGAGCTCCCCGAGGCTCATGGCCACGGCGCGTCTTCGGCTCAGTGCATTCAGCTGCGCGGCGAATATCTTTATGTCGCCGAGGGCAATCGGGGTATGCGGGTCTACGACGTCGCCAGTGTCGCCAACAAGGATGTCTCGCAGCGCATCATCACGGCACCGGTGTCACCCCTGGGCCAGGACACGCATATCGCCTCCAAGAACGCAACCTGTGTCGTGTTGCCGACCAATCAGCCCATCAATCCGCTGCGCAACGCAGGAGTCAACCAGACCCTGAACCTTTCGCAAAGCTATGCCGATACTATGCGCGGTGGAAACGAAGAGCAGGCGATGCATCCGATTTACAATTACGCGTACATTACGGATGCAGAGGAAGGTCTGATCCTCACTAACGTCAATACCCTGGCCGATCAGGAACCCCGCAATAACTTCCTGAAACGGGCGTTGACCTGGAACGAGGGGAGTGTCCTTAAGGGGGCGCGCCATTTGACCGTCGCCGGCACCCGTTTTTACGTCAGTGCCGATGCCGGCATCGTCGAGCTCGACATGGACGACCCGCTCCATCCCAAGCTCGTCACCGTCATCCCCATCCCTGGTGTCCGGTCCACTGTTATCCAGTTCCGTTATCTTTTCGTCGCCGACGATGGCGGGCTCGACGTCGTCGACGTCACCGACCCGGTTCACCCGAAGCTCGTGGGTAACGCACACCTGCCGCTCGCCGATGCGCGGCGCGTGTTCGTTTCGCGCACCTATGCCTATATCGCCGATGGCCGCGACGGGCTTGCGATCATCGATGTCGAGCGGCCGGAAAAGCCGCGGCTTTTTTCGATGTACACCGCCGGCGGCCAGCTCAATGATGCTCGCGACGTCGTCATTGGGGCAACAAACGCCTCGCTCTTTGCTTATGTCGCCGACGGGGTCAACGGCCTCAAGGTGATCCAGCTGATGTCGCCCGAGAGCCAGCCCAATTTCTACGGCTTCGCGCCCGACCCGCGCCCCGAGCTGATCGCCTGGCGGCAGACCGCCTCGCCGGCGCTCGCGCTGTCGCGCCCGCTCGAACGCGACCGCGGGGTCGACGAGACCGGACACCAGATCGCGGTGTTCGGCCGCATCGGCTCGCGCCCGTTCACCGAGGCCGAGATGAAGCGCCTCTACATGGGCCCGAACGGCCGGCCCTACACGGTGACGG
>JAFASL010000536.1 GCA_019244535.1 Alphaproteobacteria bacterium | reverse complement strand
CGGTCTGGCCCTTGCCGCCGCGCGCCGACGTCTTGCCCTTACCCGAGCCGATGCCGCGTCCGACCCGCTTCGCACGGTAATGCGCCCCGGGGTTATCCCTGATCTCATTGAGCTTCATCGGTTATTCCTACCTGCGTCCGTGCGGCCCGCCCCCACCCGTCTCGCTGCGCTCGACACCGTCTCCCGCATTGCGGAAGAGAGGGGACCCGGCGCGTCAGCTGCCGAAGCGTGAGGGTACCCTACGGCTCCTCTACCACCCGAACGAGGTGTTTGACCTTGTTGATCATGCCCCGCACGGCAGGTGTGTCTTCGAGAACGCGCCGGCGGTGCCGCTTGTTCAAGCCTAAACCTTTGAGTGTTGCTTCCTGATCGGGCTTGCGTCCGATCGGACTGCCGGTCTGCTCGACCGTGACCGTTCGTTTGCCCTCCATCAAGCATTCTCGCGGGTTTCGGCATCACGACGGCCGAGCACTTCGCCGACTTTTTTGCCGCGACGGGCCGCCACTGCGCGCGGGCTGGTCGCCCGGCCCAGCGCGACAAACGTAGCCTTGATCATGTTGTGTGGGTTCGGACTGCCGATCGATTTGGCCACCACGTCGTGAATGCCCAATGCCTCGAATATCGCGCGCATCGGGCCGCCAGCGATGATTCCGGTTCCCGCCTTCGCAGCACGCACGACCACGTGTCCCGCGCCGTAGCTGCTGACGATGTCGTGATGGAGGGTGCGCCCTTCGCGCAATGGCACGCGGATCATGCCGCGCCGCGCCTGCTCGGTGGCCTTGCGGATGGCTTCCGGCACTTCCCTCGCTTTACCCGCGCCGTAGCCGACCCGACCCTTGCGGTCGCCGACCACAACAAGCGCGGCAAAGCCGAAGCGCCGCCCGCCTTTGACCACTTTGGCGACGCGGTTGATGTTGACCAGCTTCTCGGTGAACTCGGTTTCGTCGCGATCGCGCGACTGCCGGTCGCTGTCGCCGCGTCCGCGTCGCTCGCCCTGGGTGCGTGCCGTGCGTACCGTGCGTGCCATACTGATCCCTTCAGAAATCGAGCCCGCCCTCGCGGGCGGCATCGGCCAGGGCCTTGACCCGGCCATGAAACAGATAGGCGCCGCGATCAAAGACGACCTGCTCGATCCCGGCCGCCTTGGCGCGCTCGGCCACCAGCTTGCCGACTGCGCTCGCCGCGGCGATATCGGCCCCGGTCTTGAGGCTTGTCTTCAGCCCACCATCGAGGGTTGAGGCCGCCGCCAATGTGCGCCCTGTCGTGTCGTCGATGACCTGCGCGTAGATATGCTTGGACGAGCGGAACACCGACAGTCGCGGCCGGTTGTTTCCGGCGCGCCGCAGATTGCGCCGCACCCGCAGCCGGCGGCGCAGAAAAAGAGCCTTGGCTTTTCCAGGCATTGGTTACTTCTTCTTGCCTTCCTTGCGGCGGACGATTTCAGTCGAATACTTGATACCCTTGCCCTTATAGGGCTCGGGCGGGCGATAGGCGCGAATCTCTGCCGCGATCTGGCCGACCCGCTGGCGATCGGCGCCGGAGACGGTGATCAAGGTCGGCCTTTCGCAAGCGATCTTGACGTCATCAGGGATCGGATAGGCGATTTCGTGACTGTAGCCGAGCTGCAGATTGAGCGTGTTGCCTTGGACCGCAGCGCGGTACCCGACGCCATTGATCTCCAAGGTAACCGAAAACCCCTTCGAAACGCCCGTCACCATATTGTTCACCAACGCGCGGGTCGTGCCCCACATCGCCCGGGCATGCTTCGAACCGTCCTTCGGTGCGATCGTGACTGTGCCGTCGGCAATCGAAGCCGTTACATCGTTGCTGACCACCAGCCGCAACGTGCCGAGACTGCCCTTGGCGCTCAGGATCTGCCCCGACATCTGCACTTCGACCCCGCTCGGCACGGTGACCGGATGCTTACCAACACGCGACATAGCGAACCTCAGAACACGCGACAGAGGACCTCGCCGCCGACCTTTGCAGCGCGGGCCTCGTTGTCGGACAGGACACCTCGCGGGGTCGACAAAATGGAGATGCCGAGCCCATTATAGCTTCGCGGCAGGTCGATAATGCGCGAATAAATCCGCCGGCCCGGCTTCGATATGCGCGAAATCTCGCGAATTACCGGCTCACCGTCGACGTATTTGAGCTCGATGCGCAGCTCCGAGACTCCCGGGCGAACCTGCTCGCGGGTAAAGCCGCGGATGTAGCCTTCGCGCTTCAGCACTTCGAGAACGTTGGCGCGGATCTTCGAAGCAGGCGAGGCGACGGTTGCTTGTCGCGCCCTCTGCCCGTTGCGGATCCGGGTCAACATGTCTCCGAGTGGATCGCTCATCGTCATCGTCGCGCACCCGTTTACCAGCTCGACTTGACCATGCCCGGAATCTGTCCCGCGGAAGCGAGCTCCCGCACTGCAATGCGCGACAGTCTGAATTTCCGATAATAGCCGCGCGGGCGGCCGGTCAAGGCGCAACGGTTGCGAACCCGCGTCTCGGATGCATTGCGCGGCAGTTGAGCGAGCTTCAGCTGCGCCGCGAACCTGTCTTCCGGTGGTGCAGTCCGGTCGATCGCGACCGCCTTCAGCCGCGCCCGTCGGGCCGCAACACTTTTAGCGAGCTTTGCGCGTCTGGCATTCTTTTCGATAGAGCTCTTTTTTGCCACCTAGCGAAACTCCGAGGATGTCAATTGGCAAAGGGCATGTCGAAGGCCTTGAGCAGCGCCTTGGCCTCCTCGTCGCTTCTCGCTGTCGTCACGATCACGACGTCCATGCCGCGGGTCGCATCAACCCGGTCGTAATCGATTTCCGGGAAGACCAGCTGCTCCTTCAGGCCGAGGGCAAAATTGCCGCGCCCGTCGAAACTCCTGCCCGATATTCCGCGAAAATCGCGCACCCGCGGCAGAGCGACGGTGATGAGGCGATCGAGAAACTCGTACATTCGCTCGCGGCGTAGCGTCACCTTGCAGCCGATCGGCATTCCCTGGCGCAGCTTGAACGTTGCTATCGACCGCTTCGCCTTCGTAATGACCGGGTGTTGTCCGGTAATCGCTGTGAGGTCGGCAGCCGCCGCCTCGGCTTTTTTGCTGTCCTGAACCGCCTCGCCGACGCCCATATTGACGACGATCTTTTCGAGCCGCGGCACCTGCATCGGGTTTTTGTACCCGAACTCCTGCATCAAGGCAGGGCGGACCGTTGTCTCGTACCGTTCATGTAGGCGTGCCCTGGCCATCGGATCACCTGTCGATGATTTCGCCCGAGCGGCGGGCGAACCGGACCTTGCGGCCATCTTCGAGCACTCGGTAACCGACCCGTGTCGGCTTGCGCGACTGCGGGTCGATATGCGCCACGTTGGAGATGTGGATCGTCAGTTCCTTTTCGACGATACCGCCCGGCTCGCCCATGCGGGGCCGGGTGTGCCGCTTGGCGACATGCACACCCTGAACAATGACCCGCCCCTTATCGGGGAAAACACGAAGCACCTCGCCGGTTCTGCCCTTGTCACGCCCACTAACGACAACGACATTGTCGCCCTTTTTGATCTTCAATTTCGGCATGTTCGCGCCAGGTCCCTAGAGAACCTCGGGGGCGAGAGAGACGATCTTCATGAACCGGCGCGCCCGCAATTCACGGGTTACCGGACCGAAGATGCGCGTCCCAATCGGCTCGCCCTGGTTGGTGATCAGCACGGCGGCGTTGCGGTCGAAGCGGATGGCACTGCCATCGGTGCGGCGGATTTCCTTTGCAGTCCGAACGATGACCGCGCGATGCACGTCGCCCTTCTTGACCCGGCCGCGCGGGATCGCCTCCTTGACCGACACAATGATCACATCGCCTATTGTCGCGGTCTTGCGTTTCGAGCCGCCTAGCACCTTGATGCACTGTACCCGACGCGCGCCGGAATTGTCGGCGACGTCGAGATTGGTCTGCATCTGGATCATGCCGCACCTTCGGCGGGCTGGTCAGCTGCGATTTCGGCGTCCGGGACTTCGACATCGCCCAGATCGGCCGCCGTCGGGACCGGCTGAGGCGTCCTGCGTTCCGATCGGCGGCCAGGAGCGGCATCAGCTGGGCCGCTAATCACGACCCAGCATTTGCGCTTGGAGATTGGACGGCTCTCCTCAATCCGCACGACATCGCCGGAACGGTAGCTGTTGTCCTTGTCATGCGCGGCGTATTTTTTCGAATGCGTGACGAATTTTTTGTACACCGGGTGCATGACGCGGCGCTCGACCCGCACGATCACCGTCTTGTCGCAGGCGTCGCTGACGACCACCCCCTGAAGAACGCGTTTCGACATCAGCTCTTTCCTTCAAGGGCGGGGCGGCGGCGCTCACCCAGCACCGTTTTGATGCGAGCGATGTCGCGCCGCACCTGCCGAACGCGGGCAGTGTTCTCGAGCTGACCATTGGCCCGCTGGAACCGGAGATTGAAGATTTCCTTGCCAAGCACGTCGAGTTCGCCGGTCAGCTCGTCGTCGGTTTTGGCCCTGACATCCGCGGCCTTCATCAGACCGCCTCCTCCCGGGCAACAAAGCGGGTTGCGATCGGCAGTTTGGCGGCGGCCAGATCAAAGGCCTCCCGGGCGACATCCGCCGGGACACCGTCAAGCTCGAACATGATGCGGCCGGGCTTGACCCGGCATATCCAGAATTCTGGCGAACCCTTGCCGCTGCCCATGCGGACCTCGGCTGGCTTTTGTGACACCGGCACATCCGGGAAGATGCGGATCCAAACCCGGCCGGCGCGCCGGATGTGACGCGTGATTGCGCGGCGTGCAGCCTCGATCTGACGGGCCGTGATGCGGCCCGGATCGGAGGCCTTCAACCCATAGGCACCAAAATTGAGTGTGGTCCCGCCCTTGGCGAGACCATGGACACGGCCCTTATGGGCCTTGCGGTATTTGCTGCGTTTAGGAGCGAGCATAAATTCTTATCCCAGCGCTTCGCGCCGGCCGCGCTCGTGGCTGGCTGGCTGGCCTTCGCTGAGCCGCTTGTCTTGGGCCATCGGGTCATGGGCGAGGATCTCGCCCTTAAAGACCCAGACCTTGACACCGCACACCCCGTAGGTGGTTTTGGCGGTGCCGTAGCCGAAATCCACATCGGCACGCAATGTGTGCAACGGTACCCTGCCTTCGCGATACCATTCCATGCGAGCAATCTCGGCGCCGCCCAGCCGGCCCGAGCAGTTGATGCGAATGCCTTGCGCGCCGAGCCGCATCGCCGATTGAACCGCTCGCTTCATCGCCCGCCGAAACGCGACGCGGCGCTCCAGCTGTTGCGCGATGCCGTCGGCGATCAGCTTCGCGTCGATCTCCGGCTTGCGAATCTCGACAATGTTGAGACTGACCTCGCTGTTGGTGACTTTGGCGAGGTCGGTGCGCAGCTTCTCGATGTCGGCGCCCTTTTTCCCAATGACAACCCCAGGTCGTGCGGAATGCAATGTAATCCGCGTCCGCCGCGCCGCGCGCTCGATGACGACGCGGGAAAGGCCCGCTTGGCTCAGCCGTCGCTGCAAGAACTTGCGTAAGCCGAGGTCATCGAGCAGCAGGTTCCCGTATTCCTTGCGCGCGAACCATCGCGACTCCCAGGTTCGGTTGATACCGAGCCGCAGCCCGATCGGGTTGACCTTTTGCCCCATTATTCCGTCTCCTCGTCGCTCTCTCGGACGATTACGGTCAGATGCGCGAACATCTTCTCGACTCGCGCTGAGCGCCCGCGGCCTCTGGTGTGAAACCGCTTCAACACGAAGGCCCGGCCGACAGTCGCTTCTTTGACAAAGAGGCGGTCGACATCGAGCTGATGGTTGTTTTCGGCATTGGCGATTGCCGCCTGCAGAACCTTTCTCACGTCACGTGCTATGCGGCGCCGCGAAAAGGTCAGTTCGGCGAGCGCGGCCGAGGCGGTCTTGCCACGTATCGTTTGCGCCACGAGGTTGAGCTTGCGCGGGCTGGTGCGCATCCCCCGCATCGATGCCGCCGCCTCGGTTTCGGCGAGCCGGCGTTCGGCGGCTGGCTTACCCATGTCAGCTCCTTCTCGCCCTCTTATCGCCGGCGTGACCGTAGAAGGTGCGGGTCGGTGCGAACTCGCCGAGCTTGTGCCCGATCATGTTTTCGGTAACCAGCACCGGGATGAATTTGTGCCCGTTATAGACGCCGAAGGTGAGCCCGACAAACTGCGGAAAGATCGTCGAGCGGCGCGACCAGGTACGGATTACCTGGTTCCGCCCCGACCCGCGCGCCTCCTCTGCCTTTTTGAGGAGATAGCCGTCGACAAACGGCCCTTTCCAAACCGAGCGTGCCAAGCCTTTTCCTCCGTCTGGCTAGCGGGTTTGGTGGCGGCGGCGCACGATAAGCCGGTCCGTCGCCTTGTTGTGCCGGGTCTTCTTGCCTTTGGTCGGCTTACCCCATGGCGTTACCGGGTGACGGCCGCCAGAGCTGCGACCCTCGCCGCCGCCATGTGGGTGATCGATCGGGTTCATAGCGACCCCGCGCACCGACGGCCGGTGGCCCAGCCAGCGGCTGCGGCCGGCCTTGCCGATCACAATGTTCTGTTGATCGGGGTTCGACACCGCGCCAATCGTCGCCCGGCACTCCGAGCGCACCATGCGCAGCTCTCCCGAAGAGAGGCGCAACAGCGCGTAACCCTGGTCACGGCCGACCAGCTGGGCATAGGTACCCGCCGAGCGGGCAATCTGGCCGCCCTTGCCGGGCTTCATCTCGACATTGTGGATGATCGTGCCGACCGGCATGCTGCGCATCGGCATCGTGTTACCGGGTTTGACGTCGACCCTCTCGCCCGAGACGACGGTATCGCCGGCCCGGAGCCGCTGAGGCGCCAAAATATAGGCAAGCTCGCCGTCCTGGTAGCGGATCAGCGCTATGAACGCAGTGCGGTTCGGGTCGTATTCGAGCCGCTCGACGGTAGCCGGCATATCGGTCTTCGATCGCTTGAAGTCGACGATTCGGTAACGCCGCTTGTTGCCGCCGCCGCGCCAGCGCATCGTGATGCGGCCGGTATTGTTGCGGCCGCCCTTGCCGCGTAGCCCTTCGGTCAAAGACTTGACCGGCTTTCCCTTCCACAGCTCGCTGCGGTCGACAATCACCAGCTGTCGACGGGAGGGGGTTGTCGGATTGAATGTCTTCAGCGCCACGGTTCGATTCTCCGACTCAGATCCCTGTTGTTATGTCGATCCGCTGACCCTCGCGAAGGGTCACAACCGCTTTTTTGTAATCCGAGCGCCGGCCCGGGCGGCCGCGAACCCGTTTCAGCTTGCCCATGACCCGTATCGTGTTCACCGCGGTGACATTGACGTTGAACAGCCCTTCGATCGCCGTTTTCACTTCTCGCTTGGTCGCAGTGAGCGGGACGCGAAAAATCACCTGGGCGTGTTCGGACACATTGGTCGCCTTCTCGGTGATTACAGGGCCGCGGATGATGTCGTACATCTGCTGCCGGGTGAGCCGGGTGGCGACGCGCGGGATTACCCGAAAGCGGCTCATTTGAGGCGCGCCTCGAGATGCTGCACCGCTTCACGCGTCAGGACGAGCGTGTCGCGGCGCAGAATGTCATAGACGTTGGCGCCCTGCTGCGGCAGCACGTCGACCCGAGGCAGGTTGCGGGCGGCCAGCAGGAAGTTCTTCTCGACGACGGGTCCGTCGATGATCAGCACCGAGCCCCAGCCGAGCGTTTCGAAGCGATCGCGCAGCACCTTGGTCTTGGCTTCGTTGACATGAGCGGCGTCGATCACGACCAGTCTGCCGTCGCGCTGCTTTGAGGACAGCGCCGTTTTCAACCCTAGCTTCCGAACCTTCTTCTGCAGCGAGAATTCGTGGCTGCGGACGACCGGTCCAAAAATCGTCGCTCCGCCGCGGAACTGCGGCGAACGCAGGCTGCCCTGGCGAGCCCGTCCGGTACCCTTCTGCTTATAGGGCTTTCTGGTCGTTCCCTGGATCTCGCTTATGCCCTTGGTCTTATGGGTTCCGGCCCGACGTTTTGCCAATTGCCAATTGACGACTCGGGCGAGAATGTCGCGGCGGATCGGCAGGCCGAAAACCTCGTCGGCGAGTTCGATATCTCCGACTTCCTGATCGTCGAGATTACGCACGGTGAGCTTCATCAGGGGGCCTCTTCCTGCGCGCCGTCGGCGGCAGCCGCCCTTTCTCGTAAGGCAGCTGGAAATGGCAGATCCGCGGGGGATTTGCGCTTCACCGCATCCTTGATCAGCACGTAACCGCTCGGGCTTCCCGGCACCGACCCTTTGATCATCAACACGCCGCGCTCGGCGTCTGCGGCGATAACCTCGAGGCTTTGCGTGGTCACCCGCTCGGCCCCGAGGTGACCCGCCATCTTCTTATTTTTGAAAGTTTTGCCCGGCGACTGCCGCTGCCCGGTCGAACCGTGGCTGCGGTGCGAGATAGATACGCCGTGGGTGGCGCGCAAGCCGCCGAAATTATGGCGCTTCATCGCGCCGGCAAACCCCTTGCCGATGCTGGTGCCGACAACGTCGACAAACTGACCGGGGAGGAAATGCGCCGCGGTGATCTCTGCGCCCACTTCCAGTAAAGCGTCTTCCGACACACGGAATTCTGCCAGCCGCGCCTTGGGCTCGACCTTGGCCTTGGCGAAATGGCCTCGCTGCGGCTTCGAAACGTTTTTGGTCTTGGCGCTGCCGACACCTAGTTGCACCGCGGTATAGCCATCTTTGTCCTGGGTCCGCACTGCGACAACCTGACAGTTGTCAACCTGCAGCACCGTTACCGGAATGTGGATCCCATCCTCGGTAAAGACGCGCGACATGCCCAGTTTGCGGGCGATCAAGCCGGTGCGCATCACTGTTCCTCAGAGCTTTATCTCGACATCGACGCCGGCGGCGAGGTCGAGCTTCATCAGCGCGTCAACGGTCTGCGGCGTCGGATCGACAATGTCGAGAACTCGCTTGTGGGTACGGATTTCGAATTGCTCACGCGACTTTTTGTCAACGTGCGGCGACCGCAATACAGTAAATTTCTCGATCTTGGTCGGCAACGGGATCGGACCCCGCACCCGCGCTCCTGTGCGCTTGGCGGTGTTGACGATCTCGCTCGTCGATTGATCGAGCACGCGGTGATCGTAGGCTCGCAAGCGTATGCGAATGTTCTGATTATCGATCGCCATTTATTTGTCCAATCCTACG
>JAFASL010000820.1 GCA_019244535.1 Alphaproteobacteria bacterium | reverse complement strand
TGCGTTCGGCAATACCGAAAGATCGACGCATGTGAGCTGGGTTCCGCTCTATCACGATATGGGGCTCATTTTAAATGCCTTACAGTCGCTCTATGTCGGTGCGCTTTGTGTAATCATGGCGCCCGTGGGCTTCATGCAGCGCCCGCTCAGCTGGTTGCGGGCGATCCATGAGTACCGTGCGGAGGTGGCGGGCGGCCCCAACTTCGCATTCGATCTCTGCGTCAGACGCTATCGCTCCGAGGAGCTTCAGGGCGTCGATCTCTCGTGCTGGAAGGTGGCCTTTAATGGGGCGGAGCCGGTGCGGGCGAACACAATCGAGCGGTTTGCCTCCACCTTCGCCTCTCATGGCTTTGATCCAAGTAACCTCCAACCTGCCTACGGCATGGCGGAAGCGACCCTTCTGATTTCGACCGGCCGCCGCGGTATCGGGCCAAGAACGCGCGCGGTCAGCCGTGAAGCCCTCCAGCGCAATCAGATCGCCGCGCCGGCGCATGATCGCGATTCTCAAATATTGGTCGGATGCGGTCAACAGCTTCCCGGCGAAAGACTGGCAATCGTCGACCCGGAAACGAAAATTCCGGCGGGGCCGGGGCTGGTCGGCGAGATTTGGGTTGCCGGCCCGCATGTCGCGGAGGGTTATTGGCGCAACGCCGAGGCGACCAGTTCGGTGTTCAAAGCTCGGCCAGCGTCCGGCGGCGACCAATACTGGTTGCGGACCGGCGATCTCGGTTTTCTCGCAGAAGATGGCGAACTTTACATCACCGGAAGGATCAAGGACCTGATCATCATACGCGGCATCAACCATTACCCGCAGGACATCGAGGAAACCGTCCAGAATTGCCACGTTGCACTGCGGCGTTATTGCGGTGCCGCATTCAGCGTGCCCGACCAGCATGACGAGGAGCAACTTGTTATAATACAAGAGATCGAGCGTAACTTCCGGCACGGTCTGGCAATGGATGAGATCATTGCTTCGATCCGCGAGGCAATCGCAAGGGAACATGAGCTCACCGCTCGTGAGGTTGTACTCATTCGCACCGGCAGCTTGCCTAAAACGACCAGCGGCAAGCTCCAACGTCAGCTCACGCGGCAGATGTTTCTGACCGGCTCGCTGATGCCGGCCTCCAAGCGACCAATGTTCTTTAGCAGCGGCTAAGCGCTCGGCGGTATTCCTCCCATTTGATTCCCAGTCGCCGAATATAGCGAGCCAAGCGGACGTGTAGCCGCCTTCCCGCGCGCTGAGCATGCGCGATATCCTCTTGCGGCGTCCTCGTCAGCAGACAGAAATTAGCGCCCCGCAGCGTCTGCCCGCGTTCCATGAGCTCTAACCGCCAGCGCGACAATACTCGGCAGATCCGTAATCCTAAATCTTCGATTTCCGCCGAAAATTGGTCGGCGCTGACGGTATGCGACAAGAAGCCTTCGACGAACTCGATAAAGATCCGAATATTGGGGGACCGGCGTATTGTCTTTTGCATCCCCCTGATGACGAAGGGTTCATGACCTTCGACATCAATTTTGACCAGATCGACCGCCAAACCCGGCGGCAAATAATCGTCGATCGTAATCATGTCGAGTTCGATCGAACGCTTGGCATCTCCCCATTGCCCTATGTCGGTCATCGTTGCTCCGCCAAGGAATTCCGGCAGATAATGAAGGGTTCCCCGCCCAGCACTCTCGCCGACCAAAGCGTTGACGGCGGTTACGTTCGGGTGATGGACCAGTCTGTTGGCATAGAGAGTTCGCCGCAGCAGATCGAAAGTGTGCGGGTTCGCCTCGAAAGAATAAAGGCGCCCGTAATCCTTCATTAGCGAAGCCGATGTAGCCGTATAAAGTCCAAAGTTAGCTCCAATATCAAGAACTACAGAATCCATTTTCAAGAAACTCCGAAAGACCGGGAGAGCATTCGCCTCCATGTCCCAACCAAGAAGGTAGTCGAGAGCGTCTAGCGAATCCGTGTCGACACAGATGTATTCCCCTGAAGCAAGGCGGACCAAAGCTCGATTAGCGCCAGCAAAAATTGGCCGGTTCACGTGTAATTCTCGACTCTTCGGCAAACCGGGTTTACCATAGCACCAACCCCCACGCCGGGACCTCGCTCGGTGCGGCCGAGTCCAGTGATCGTGGGATAACGAACACAGCCTAGACCCTGGCGCAGGCTCTGCGCTCTGCGGAGCCGTTGCTGTCTGCGGTCCAAGGAGTATACGCACCCGCCTCGAGCGGCGAGGAGCATGCGAGTGGTGACTGCGTTTAGCAAAGCAATTTGGGCCCTGCGGGCTTGCACGCTCGGAACATGCTCGGCGCTGCTGCTTTCCTGCACCTTTTCGACAGCCGGGCAATCGGAAAATCCGTTTGTCGGAGATTGGGTCACAGCAGACAACGCCAGCATTACGATCGGTCCGGATACCGTTATTCAGCATCAGCCCGACGGCGAGAGCACGATGCTCGACAAGACCTCGTGCCGCGGGGTGTTCCGATTTGCGTACGGGACAAGAAGCCGCCAGGCTCTCACGAGCCTCGTCCCGCGTCAGCCCGAACTCCGACAAAAATTGTCGGACACCCTGGTCGATCCGAGCTACAGCGTCGCCGAACTCGATTGCGACAGAGGCGACCAGACCTATGTTCTGCTGAATGATCGTCAGTTGCTCGCGATCTACCGAGACGGCGATATCGGTGCCATCGAGCGCCTCGCACGGCGCTG
>JAFASL010000768.1 GCA_019244535.1 Alphaproteobacteria bacterium | reverse complement strand
GCCACCGATCTGTGCAACACCTTGGTCCGCCGCGGCATGCGGACCGTGCAATTGATCGATGTGCCCGCACAGGATGCCAAAGTCGTCGACGCCGAAGCACTCGTCGTCGCGCTGAAAAGCCGGACGATCCCAGCCGCGGAGGCGGTCGAGAAAAGCCTTGCCGCGCTGGCTTGGCTACGGCAGGCGGGAGCCCGGCAGATCCTCTTCAAATATTGCTCGACCTTCGACTCGACCGAGGCCGGCAATATCGGCCCCGTCGCCGAAGCGCTGATGGAGGCGCTCGGCACCGATTTCACATTGTTCTGTCCTGCATTCCCCGAGGCGGGCCGCACGATCTACCACGGCTATCTGTTTGTCGGCGACGTGCTTCTGTCGGAATCAGGCATGCGTGACCATCCGCTGACGCCGATGCGCGACCCGAGCCTTTTGCGCGTGCTGCAGCGCCAGACCCGCGGCAAAGTCGGGCTGGTGCCGGAATACGATGTGGCGCGGGGGCCGGAGGCCATCAGCGACGCTTTCGCGTCATTACGCCAGGCCGGCTTTCGGCACGCGATCGTCGATGCGATAGAGGATCATGATCTCGAAGCGATCGGCGAGGCCGCCGCCGATTTCCTGCTGATTACCGGCGGCTCGGGGATCGCACTGGGCCTGCCCGAGAATTTCCGCCGCCGAGGCCTGCTTGGGGACGGGGTCGCTGCCGACGCATTGCCGCCGGTGGCTGGCGCGGCGGCGGTGCTGTCGGGCTCCTGCTCGGAAGCGACCCGCGCCCAGGTCGCCCATATGCGCGAGCGGGGGCCGGTGTTTACAATCGACCCGGTCGCCGCCGCGGCAGGCCGCAACATCGCCGAGGATGCGCTCGCCTGGGCGGTGCCGCGGCTCGGCGATCGTCCTGTCCTGATCAGCGCAACCGCGCCGCCGCGGGAGGTCGCCGCGATCCAGGAGGCGCTTGGCCGCGAGCGCGCCGGAGCGCTGGTCGAAGGCATTCTCGCCGGCATTGCCCGCGGCCTTGTCGCGCGCGGCGTCAGGCGCCTCGTGATCGCGGGCGGCGAGACCGCCGGGGCGGTCGTCCAGGCGCTCGGCGTCACAGGGCTCAGGATCGGCTGCCAGATCGATCCTGGCGTGCCGTGGACCGTAAGCCTCCCCGGGAACATCGAGGAGCCGGCTCTGGCATTGGCGCTCAAATCCGGCAATTTCGGCGCCCCCGACTTTTTTCTGCGCGCCTTTTCCGTGCTGTCAGACGGCGAGAAAACATGAGCGAAATTAGCGAACGCGAGGCGATCTGCGCGATCGGTGCGTCGATCTTTGCCCGCGGTCTGACCGCCGGGTCCTCGGGCAACATCAGCCTGCGTACCGAGGAGGGTTGGCTGATGACTCCGACCGGGTCGTCGCTTGGCCGGCTCGACCCGGCGCGGCTGTCGAAGCTCGGCCCGGACGGGCGGCTCGTCTCGGGCGACCCACCGACCAAGGAAAGTTTTTTGCACCGCGTCATGTACGAGGCGCGGGCTGCAACCGGCGCGGTCGTACATCTGCATTCGACGCACTCGGTCGCAGTCTCGTGCCTTGCCGAGATTGACCCTGCAGACGTATTGCCGCCGATCACCGCCTATTTCGTGATGCGGATTGGCCGATTGCCGCTGGTTCCGTATTTCCGCCCGGGCGATCTTGCGCTGGCCGAGGCGGTTCGCGGCTTTGCCGGAAAGCATCATGCCGTGTTGCTCGCCAATCATGGTCCTGTCGTTGCCGGCTCGGATCTCGATGCCGCCGTCAATGCGATCGAGGAGTTGGAGGAAACCGCAAAGCTCTATCTACTGTTGCGGGGCGCCAAAACCCGTTATCTGACCGCCGCGCAAGTGCGGGAATTGCAATCATGAGGGGCTTGCGGCAATTCCTCTTCGTTGCCCTGCTCATCGTCTCGGTGCCGCCGGCCGGCAAGACGGCCGAACCGATCACGATCGGGTTCAGCATGGAATTAACGGGACCGTTTGCCGTCGTCGGCAAAACAGGGCTGCTCGCCTTCAAGATCTGGGAAGACGAAGTCAATGCCGAGGGCGGCCTGCTCGGCCGCCCGGTCAAGCTCGTCTATTACGACGACCAGAGCAACCCCGCGCTGGTGCCGGGCATCTATACGAAGCTGATCGACATCGATAAG
>JAFASL010000695.1 GCA_019244535.1 Alphaproteobacteria bacterium | reverse complement strand
GAGACGGGGCTCGGCCAGAAGGTGGATTGCTCGCTGCTCGGCGGCCAGATCCGGCTGATGGGCTGGACCCTGACGACCGCGATGTGGCGCAACCGGGACCCGGTCACCGGCCAGGCGCGCATCACCGGCACGCCCGAGCGCCCGGGCCTCAGCGCGAGCTTCAACGACCGGGACGGCAAGCCGCTGGTGTTCCAGCTCAATGGCGGTCGCAAATGGCGCGATGCGATGGCGGCGCTCGGGTTTTACCAGGCGCTCGAAGCGGCCGGCTTTGGCGATCTTGGCGTCATCGTGTCATCAGACGAGAAACGCGCGACCTTGCTGCATATATTGGATGAGCTGTTTGCGACCGGAACGCGCGACGATTGGGTCGCGCGGCTGCGCGCCGCCGATATTGTCGCCGCACCGATCAATACACTGCTCGAAGCCTCGAACGATCCCGACGTGCTCGCCAACGGCTATGTGACCGAGGTCGACTATCCGAAACACGGCAAGCGCCTGAAGGTCCACGGCTCACCATGGCATTTCTCCGAAACTCCGGCGCAGCCCGGCATCGCCCCGGAACTCGGCGCCCACAACGACGAGATCCTCGCCGAGCTCGGCTACACGCCCGCGCAAATCGAGGATTTCAGAGAGCGAAAAATCGTCTGACACCGGCGCGCCACAGCCCAGGTTCAAACGACCTGATTGCGCAACTCCTGCTCGCCGCGCCACAGACGGTCCAGATTGTCGCGCAGGATCTCGATGACATTGTCTTCGTAGTGGCGGGTCTCGCCTGCGGTATGAGGCGTAATCAGCACGTGCGGCATACTCCAGAGCGGGGAGTTCGGCGCCAGGGGCTCTTCCGCCGTCACATCGAGGCCGGCGCCGGCAATCCGGCGCGCCGCCAGCGCTTCGACAAGCGCTTCTTCGTCGACGACACGGCCGCGCGCGACATTTATGAGAAAACCCGAGCGCTTCATTTGGCCCAAACCTTCTGAATCAATCAGGTTTTCCGTCTCCCTGGTCAGCGGGCAAGTCAGCGCGACAAAGTCGGCCTCGAATAAGAGGTTATCGAGCTCTCTCATCGGGTGTACGGCATCGGCCAACCCGCGGCCAGCCGCTGGATCACGCCGCAGCCCGACCACGCGCATATCAAAGGCCTTGGCGAGCCGCGCGAGGCGTCCGCCGATATCACCCAGACCGACCACCAAAAGTGTCTTGCCGCCGAGGTCATCCTCGCGCTCGGCGAGATCGCCGATCATCCCGCGCCACGCGCGCTTTGCCTGATTATCCCGTGCCTCGGGGAGTCGGCGGCTCAATGCGAGGATCAGCGCCATCGCATGCTCGGCGACAGCGCGGGCGTTGACCCCGCGGGCACTCGCCAGGCGGATGCCGCGCTTTACCAGCTCGTCGCGCGGGAACTGGTCGGTGCCGGCGCCGATCGACTGGACGAAGCGCAGCCTATCCGTGCGGTCGAGAAGGCCGTTGTGCCATAGCCCGGAAATCACCAGCACATCGGCCTCGCCCACCCGCTCCGCGAGCGTCGCGGGGTCCCGGACCGCAAAACCGCCGATCCCGGTGTCGAGCGTCGAGAACCGCTCATGCAGCCGATACGCGACATGTGCAAAGCAGATCGAAAGCTTGTCTCTGGAAGGAAGCATGAGCCCGCTCTCCGTTTGTTGCCATAGTGTATCATCCGGCAAGCCGGCGGCGGACACTGCCTGCCGGCAGTGAAGGGAGATGCGATGCAACGGCAAGCCGCCGCATTGAAGGAGCTTCTCGACCAACCCGGACTGCAGGTCATGCCCGGCTGCGGCGACGGGATGGGCGCCCGGCTGATCGAGGAGGCCGGGTTTCGCACCGGGTTTATTTCCGGGTCGAGCATCTCGGCGATGCGGCTGGCGATGCCCGACATGGACCTGGTCGGCATCGCCGAGATGCTCGACGCGGTCGAGACCTGCATCGCCGCGGCGCCGAAGGTGCTTTGGCTTGCCGACGGCGACACCGGCCACGGCAACGCGCTGGCGGTGCAGAAGACGGTCCGCGCCTATGCCCGCCGGGGTGCGGCGGCGGTGCTGATCGAGGACAAGATATGGCCGCGTCCGCTTGGCCAGGGCGGTGCCAAGCTGGTCGTCGATCGCGACGCCGCGGTATTGCGCTGCCGCGCCGCGGCCGAGGCCTGCCGCGACGAGGGCATCCTGCTGCTGGCCCGCACCGATGCCCGCGTCTCGCGCGGCTTCGACGAGGCGCTGGCACGAATCCAGGCGTTCGTGGCGGAAGGCGCCGACATCCTGTTCCTCGACTCGCCGCAAAGCGAAGACGAGATGCGGGCCGGCATCGCGGCTTGCGAGGGCAAGCCCGCGCTCGCGGTGACCTCGCCCGCCGGCAAGCATTTCATGCCGGGCGACGTC
>JAFASL010000499.1 GCA_019244535.1 Alphaproteobacteria bacterium | reverse complement strand
CTTGGTCGGCGCCAAGATCGGCGGCACGATCGCCCGCTCATTGGCCGCGCGCCGTCCGGAACGGGTCGCCACATTGACTGTCGTCGGCACGCCGCCGCCGATGCGCGAGGGCGCGGCCGAGCGCGCGCCCGAATTGGCCGACGAATTCGAGACCAAAGGGGTCGAGCATTGGGCGCGTCGCACGATGGCCGGTCGCCTCGGCAGCGAATTCCCGCCGGAAGGTGTCGAATGGTGGATCAAGTTCATGGGCCGCACGGCAGTATCGACGCAGATCGGCTTTATGAAGACAATTGCCTGCGCCGACATCCGGGCGGATGTGTCTAAGATCGGATGCCCGACGCTCGTCATTACGACGGACGGTAGTGGGCTGGCCTCTGTCGATCAGACCCGTGCATGGCAAGCGCAGATCCCGCAATCCAGCCTGCTCGTGCTGCCCGGTGATTCCTACCATGTCGCGGCCACCCATGCCGACCGCTGCAGCGAGGCGACGCTCGACTTTATCGACCGAAACACTGCCGCTCGCGAGCCCGCGCAGCAAAGACCCGGCTAGTCGCCCGGGGCGGCCGCCTGAAGCGCCGCCTTGGCCAGCGACTCGGGTTTCAGTCGATCTGACGGAAACCCGCCACTGCCGTTGTTTCCGATAACTGCGAACACGACAAAGCCACCGCGCCGGCGTGGCGTAACAAAATACTGTGCAGTCCGGTCGTTCTGGCCTTCCTCGCAGGACAGAGCCGCACGGACCACGACGCTGCCATCAATCACGTCGCTTGAGCGGGCCGCGGCGAAATTTCCTTTGCAGAGCTTCGGGTCGATGGAAATCAGGTCGGAGGCGATGGCAATACCGGTGGCGTCGCGGCCTGGGAGTATCTTGACCGCGCCCGCCGCATCGTCGGAGCGCCAGACCGCTCTGAAGCTCGCCAGAGCGGGCGGCTTGTCCGTTTCGATCAGCTGAGCATTGGGCAAGCGGGTTGCTAGCAGAAAATTCTTGGCGAGCTTGATTTCCTCGAATTCCGGCGCGTCTGGTGCTGGGAGTGTTCGGGCCAGTTGAGCCGGGCCCGGGCCCGCGGGCGCCGGCGGGGCTGGAGCGGGGATGTCGAGGGCCACTGAACGGCGCACGCAGTTCGCCAGTTCGGCGCCCAACCCAGCGGTGGCTGAAAGGCTCAAAGAGAACGAATGCTGCGGAATGGCCACTTCGATCTTTGTACTGTGCCAGAATGTTTCGATCAGGTGAGACTCGTCGGGCATCGGAACAAGCAGCAACTGGTGGTCGGCTATTGTCCCTGCTACCTCGAGCGGCGGCCGACTGTCGAACTGTAGTTTAACCGGAATGCCCGTGCTCGGGGTCAATGACCAGCTCTGACTGGCAAAACCGAGCCACCAGCCATGGGCTTCGGTACTCACAACAAACAGATTTATTCCACTGTCGTACACGACGCCCGCCGAGCAGTGTGAAAAGCCGCCCGTTCGGTCGTCTGTATAAGCGCCGCCCGACCAAAGACCGAGTTGGAACGGTCGGTACGGGCCGCCGGCGGTTACCTCGCCGCCCGAGAGACTTAACACTGCGATCGCGATGACCGCAGTACGCGCAAAAATCATCGGAGCTCCACTATTATTAACGGGAACAGCCTCGCGCACGGAAGTAACTAGCTTATCGATTTTCTGTTGTTCCGCAATGCGCGTGCCAGTTGTCATTACCGGCAATGCCGGAAAACTTTACAGCTTGAAAAGACATCGACGATGAACAGCGAGATCCTCTCTCCCCATTTCGCATTATAGAATTCCGAAACCCTTCGAGATCATCCGCGCTTTATTATTGGCGTTACGACGGCGCTCGAGAAACAAAGGAAATGCCACAGTGTGAGCGGGGTGACGGAAAATTTAACAATTTTCCCCGCCGGTTTCTCGGCGTTAGCCCTAGTGCTTTGATTAGAAGGGCGATTTCAGAACGGCCTAAAAATTGCTTGTTTTTTGACACAAACCGGATTAGCGGGTTGACGATCGACCGGATATCGCGCGGGCAGCATGCTCAACGGACGCTGGGCCGCACGGCGACGGTCACAACTATTTGATCGTTTGATCCAGCCCGATCTGCAATTCCGGGTTATAAAACTACCGAGGGAGTGCACCGCGGTTTTCGGCTAAACCTGTCGAGGCAACATTTCGGGATTGCGCTCATCAAGCTCGACACTGCCGCTCACCATCGGCGATAGGGAGGACACTAGATGAACGGTGAGACCATCCCGCATCAAAATGGAGCTGCCGTCGCAGCATCGGTCGTGAGCCCACCTGCTCGCGACGGGGGCTCGGCCGGTGATCGGAACGCAGGCTGGCCGACTGTCTTAATGGTCGGTGAAAGCCCCGCGATGCTGGAAGTGTTCGACCAGATCCGCCGCTTCGCTGCATGCGACGTGCCGGTATTGATCACCGGCGAGAGTGGCACGGGCAAGGAGCTGGTCGCTAGGGCCATCCACCACCATTCGGGCCGCGCGGCCGGTCCCTTTATCGCGCTCAACTGCGCCGCGGTCCCGGCCACTTTGATCGCATCGGAGCTGTTCGGGTACGAAAAAGGCGCGTTCACCGGAGCAACGGCGCGCAAGCACGGCCATGTTGAGCATGCGCAGGGCGGCACGCTGTTTCTCGACGAGATCGGCGATATGCCGTTTGATTTGCAGGGGCTCCTGCTGCGCTTTCTGCAGGAAGGGGAGATCCTGCGCGTCGGCGGGCGCCGGCCGATAAAGATCGATGCTCGCGTGGTCGCCGCCACCAACGTGCGATTGCGCGAGGCAATTACCGCGGGCAAGCTCCGCGAGGATCTTTATTACCGTCTGAACGTGCTGACGATCCGCCTGCCGCCGCTGCGCGAACGGGATGGCGATATCGAGATCTTGGCGACATGTTTCCTGCGCGAAATCGCGTCCGAGCAGGGGCGCCAAGTGCACGGCTTCAGCCCGGCGGCGATGGATTTGCTGCTGAACTACGGATGGCCCGGCAATGTGCGCGAGCTGATCGCCACGATCAGGCGGGCGGTAGTGCTGGCCGACCGGCCGCTGATCGGGGTCGCCGATCTGCGCCTCGAGCCGGAACAGACGGGGCCCACCGAGCGGCCGAGACCCGTTCCCGTCCGGCGGCGGCCCAACGGGACCAATCTGGAGCCCGCCAGCCATACCGAGCGCGGGGCGGTGGTATCGGCGCTGGAGGCCAACCGCTTCAATATGACCCGAACCGCTCGCGCGCTGGGAGTATCTCGGGCCACTCTATACCGAATGCTGCACCGCAACCAAATCGAGCTGGACCAGCAATTCTTGGTCCGGGACTCGTTGCCGGCGGCACCCGAGGCCTAAGGCCGTCGCACCCAGCTTGGCGTTGTAGGGTTGTTCGGCCGGCCATTGGCGGGCGACTTCCGGACAGCAGCGGCGGAGCCGGCGCGCTGCGCCTTCCAGCCGAAATGAAGGGCATTTCCGGATCAGCGAGCCGGCCTGCTACGACTGTCTCGTTGGACATGAGACAGCTGTCTCAGCGTTCGCCGAGAGCCAGTAAAAAATCCTAAATAAGTTAACGACTTAACCCAAAAATCGACCGTTTTGAGCCGTGCCGGGAACGGCGCTTCGCAGAGGGGGGAATTGGCACGCGAATTGCTCCTTACGAGGGCGGCGTGTGGCGCATCGAGCCCCGCCGACCGGCGGGTGCCGTCGGCGGCGTTTGCTCGGCGGCTCACGCAGGCTCGTTCATCGATTCCCGCCGCAGCGGCGGGACAGAAAGAGGAATACGGAATGAAGAGACTTCTTCTCGCCAGCTGCGCGGTCATCGCTCTCGGTGCCTTCGGTATGAGTGCAGCCTTCGCACAGGGAGATGTTAAGCAATCAAACAGCGGGCGCGTCAGCGCGACCAGCGGCAAGGCCACCGCCGGCAACGGCGGCGGCTCCACCGCAGTCAGTGTCGGCGCCGGGGTCGGTGTCGGCGGTGCCGCCAGAAATGCCACGGACTCCACCGGCGGCAACGCTACGGGCACTGCGACCACCGGTGGCGGTGGCGGCGGTGGCGGCGGCGGCAATGGCGGGACGGGCACGGTGAGCGGCGCCACCGGCGGCGCGGGAGGCGCGGGCGGCGCCGGC
>JAFASL010000480.1 GCA_019244535.1 Alphaproteobacteria bacterium | reverse complement strand
GGCGTGCTGGTGCTCAGCCTGCTGGTCAGCCGCGCCGGCGGCGGGATGACGCTCGATGAATAACCGCATAGCGCGGGTCTGGCTACGCTACGCGATCACCGTTGTGCTGCTCGTGCTGGTGCTGTCGCCGGCGCTGTGGCTCGTGCTGATGTCGTTCCGCCCGAACAGCGATATCCTGGCGACAACATTGTCGTTCCGCCCGACCTTGCGCAATTACGCCGAGGCGTGGACCGGCAGCTTCCCAGCGTCGTTCGGCCACAGCCTGTCGGCGAGCATCGGCTCGACCGCGCTGTCATTGTTGGTTGGCGTACCGGCGGCCTATGTGCTGGCGCGCAGGCGATTCCGCGGCCAACGCCAGGTGGCGATGTGGATCCTGGCAACGCGCATGGCGCCGCCGATTGCCTTCACGATCCCCTTCTTTCTCGCCTACACCTATAGCGGGCTGATCGACACGGTGGCCGGGCTCGCGCTGATCTACGTCACGTTCAACCTGGCGCTGGTGATCTGGACGATGAAGGGGTTTTTCGCTGCCGTGCCGCGCAGCCTCGAAGAGGCGGCCTGGATAGACGGCGCCGGAGTGTGGGGCGCGTTCGCGTGGGTCGCGCTGCCGCTCGCCGCGCCCGGGCTGGCGGCCACCGCCATTCTCTGTTTCATCCTTTCCTGGAACGACTTCTTCTTCGCGTTAATCCTGACCCGCACCGACGCGATGACAGCACCGGTGGCTATCGTCAATTTCATGCAATATGCCGGTTTCGAATGGGGCAAGATTGCCGCCGGGGGCGTTTCGGTGATGCTGCCGGTGCTGCTCTTCACTATGCTCGTGCGCCGATACCTCGTCAGCGGGCTAATGGCGGGCGGCATCAAGGAATGATCCTCGTGGGCTCGATCTGACTCTGATGGATCTGAACTTGCCGGAGATCAACGGCTGGGAGGGGACGCACCGTTTCAAAGCAGACCCGGCGACGAGCGAGATACCGATCATCGCGCTTAGCGGCCACGTGATGACCGGTGATTGGGAAGAAGGCGCACGCCATCGGCTGCGACGACTTCGACATCAAGCCCATTGAATTCGATCGTCTGCTGGCCGAGATCGACCATGCCCTCGCTACCGAGGCGCGGGGCAAGGCTCAAAGTCGTGCAACAGCGGGGCTAAGAGTTCGATGTGCCACCGCCGAGGCGAAACGCATCAGGCCTGCTGGTGTGTTCGCCCTGCTTCCTATGGCGTCGTTGTCCGCCCTCGGAACCGCACCAACTACTCGGCTAGCAGATCAAATACCTGACCAACGGGCAGGGCGTTCTGACAACAATTGGTGTGTGTGTAATAGTTTGCTGCGAGCGTTACTTCAAACCACCTTCGATCGTGGTCTAGCACTTCTCCAAGGGTTGGAAAACCCGACTATTCACTGTGTGTTTGGCCATAGCCTATTCCAAAGCACATGTTCGACGCCTTGTTCGTCGTGGCGAACGTGCGGCTTCCATCCAACATCGTGGCGCTGCTATTGCTCGCGATCCTCGGCCGCCTGATCGGCGGCTGACCATCGGACGCGCCGTGAAATCCTTTCCGCGCGTCCCGCGGCAGCGGGATTTCGCTCCCCTCACGCCACGACGAGATCGGCCACGATCTCCTTCCCACGGGTCTCCGGGCTGATTAGCAGCGAGATTATGATGCCGCTCCCCCCCACCAGGGTTCCAACCAGCATCGGGATGGCGAGCCCGATCTGATAAAGGTCGCCAAAATAAGTCAGTACGATCGGCACAAAACCGCCGAAAATCGCCCCCTGATGGAAGCAGAAGCCGGCCGCGGTCGCGCGCACCTCGGTCGGGAACCGCTCCGACAGATAGGTCGGCTGCTGGCTGTAGACGGCGCCGCCGAACATTCCCTGGATCACGAAGGCCGCGGCAATCAGGGTGAAGTCGTGGGTGAGCAGATAAAGCGGCGCGACGAACAAGGCGATCGTCGAGGGGATGATCATCGACCAGCGCCGGCCGATGCGGTCGGCGGTCCATCCCCAGAAGCTCGTCGCGAAGAACACCATCAGGTTGAACAGCAGCACCGGCGTCGCCACCAGCGCCGGGCTGAGGTGGAGGTCCTTCTGCAGGTGCGTCGCGAACATCGCGATCAGCGAGTAGTAGAGGATGAAACTGCTCGCCATCCACCAGCAGGCGGTCAGCGTATTGGGCAGTAGCTCGCGTTTGAAGAGCCTGAACAGCGGCATCCGGACTTCGCGGCGCTGCACCCGCTGCTGGTGTCGGTTCTCGACCCAGACCTCCGGCTCCCGGACGTTGCGGCGGATCCACAGCACCGACAGGGCCGGCAGGATCCCTACCCACAGCATGCCGCGCCAGCCGATGTACTGGTAGAACAGACCGTAGACCAGACTTGACAGCGCAAAGCCGATGCCGAGCGAGCCCTGCAGGATGCCGCTCATGAAGCCGCGCGAGCGGGTCGGCCAGCTCTCCATTGCCAGGGCCGCGCCGACCGGCCACTCCGCCCCAAAGAAAAAGCCGAACAGCGCGCGGAAGAAGAACAAGAACGCAAAGGTCGGCGAGAAGCCGGCAATGAAGTTGCACAGCGAAAATCCCACGATCGAGATCATCAGCGGCACCTTGCGCCCGACCCGGTCGGACAGCCAGCCGGCGGCGGTCGCACCGAACAGCCGCATCCACAAAGTCACCGTCAGGATGAAGGCGGCCTCGGTCAACGGCACGTGGAATTCCTGCGCGATCGGCGCAATGATCAGCAGGAACGCCGTGAAGTCGAACTGGTCAAGCGTCCACCCAAGCCAGGCCGACCACCAGGCGTACCATTGCTGTTTGGTGGGCTCCCGCCACCACGCGATCTTGGCGGACTCGACGGCCGCGGTCAACGCGAATCCTCCAGGCGATTATTGAGCGTCGGGAGGGACGTCTCCGGCGACGCGCTGCGATCGAAGATGCCCGCCAATGTGGATTAGACGGCGAGTCCGTCCTTCCTGTCAAACAGGTTCAACAAATTCGAAGGCCGAAATGGCGGCAATATTGTCGCCTCCCAGGATAAAGGCTTGATAGCGCTCGACCGCCGCGCGGACATTGGCGATCGTGATCCGCCGCTGCGGCGGCATCGCGCCGCTGCAGCGCAGACAACACGGCGCGGTGATCCTGCAACGCGTGCTCGGTTCGGTAGGGGTATTAACAGAACCTAAAGCCAAGCTACTCGGAGTGCTGAGCACACTCACGCTCTCGTCGCGGCGCAAAGCCACTCTTTTCGGGATAATCTTGTGGCGTTGTTCGGCCACAGCTGAGCATGAGATTGCTCAGCCGAAACCGCGCGATCCGCGATAGTGAATATTCGGCAATCAGCCCGATGGTGCTCCGCTGACGGGGAAACGTCGCTCAGAGACGATAGATTGCTGAATGACGGCACTCTGCCATTGCACTGTGTGCATCGTCGCGATAGACGCCGGGTAGATTGATCGGTCGTGATCAGCCTATGCTCTGTCTCAAAAGGTGAAGAACGTCGACATTGGACGAGATCACCAAGGAGAAGCAGCGGATCGGC
>JAFASL010000485.1 GCA_019244535.1 Alphaproteobacteria bacterium | reverse complement strand
TACGAGTTGTGGACTTCGCCCGGCAGTTGCTCTTACTGCATTGTCTGCGGAGGCGGCCGCCCGGCCGGCGGCAGCAACGCCGGCCGGGGTTGACGCGGTCGGACAGCGGGTAATACCGTTGTTCAGGATGAACGAGGTCCGCGTCCTTTGCCTCATGGCTTGTTGAGCGCGGCGCCCGAACCGAACATCTCGTCAGACTGTCGCGAGAAGCGCCGAGGTCAGGTCGTTCAGGCTGCTATAGCTGCGATCCGCGAGTTGCTCGACTCTCCGCAGCATCACCGGCTCCGCGTTATTCGCCCGCGCCAGGCGCAACAAATCCTGCTTAGTGGCCGGGAACGAAGCACCACGGAGATATGCCGGCACCGTCGCGGCCGCTTCGTCATGCACGCGCACCGTCGAAGGAGTAACGACCACCGGTTCGTGGACGGCGTGGGTTGTGACCGCCGGCTCGTAGGCATGGTGGGTTACAGTCGTCGTCGTGTGCGTGTCGTATTCCGGTTCGTGAGGGGTCAATACCCGCGCGTGCCGGGTTCCGAGCCACGCGCCAACCAGGGCGCCGGCCAAGCTAAGGAGCAGCGCCGAAAACAGCGCTTTGGCACCCGCAGCCGCGCCGCGTGCCGCGGTCTCGGCGGCCTTGCGCGCCTGCTGCTCCGTGTTCGCTAGTGCCGCCGTGGCATCCTGCTCCATTCGTGCTACCCGCCGTGCCGCTTCCTCCTTGCTAATGCCGGCGTCGGCCGCTACCAGGGTGGTGAGCCGGTCACGCTCCTGGTCGGTCAGGCTGCCATTGACGATGCGGCGCCCGGCCAATGTTGCTATTTCGCCGTTGATTTGAGCGCGCGTCATCTGCGTCGGGTCGCCGCTGGAGGTCAAGGTTTCCTGCAGCTGGTCCACGAGACCCTTCGGACTGACCTGTTGGGCGACGCCGCTCGCGAGCGAGCCGGCGCCACTGACTGCGCTACTGGCAGCCGTGCCGGCGGTTGAAGCCACTGTACCAATAATTGCTCCAACCGCGTGAGCAAGCAAGACAGTCATGAACAATATGGCAACGCCCCAAACCGTGATCCCGTGCAGCTCAGCATCGAGGTGGCTGTGCGTGCCGGACAGACGGGCCGCGACATAGGCGCCAAAGCCCATCGACAGGATCAAATTGACAGCGGTCCAGATCCCGGCACCGAGCCCGTAACCTGCCATATCCGCCGCGGTGGTCTGCGTGAAGAGAAGCCCGCCGGCGCCAATAGCCACGCCGAGAAGGCTGAGCAGGATCATGCTCGCTCCGGCAACGACAGCCCCGGCCAATACGGAGCCCCAGGACATCCGGCTGTAAGTGCGTCGCGATCCTACCCGCACTGCGGTAGGAAGATGGGTCTCATCATATGCGGAATAGGACATTTTCAACTCCGTATGGGTTCTGACCGTTACGCCGGTTTTACAGCCCGGTATTCGATGCGGCGATTGCGGAATTTGCCCTCCGCGGTGTCATTGCTGGCAACCGGGTTGGCGCTGCCGTAACCCTTCGCGACCAGCATGCTCGGATCGACGCCAGCCGAAACCAATACCGCGCGAACGGCATCTGCCCGCTGCTGTGACAGCTGCACGTTTGCCGCTGGATCACCGGTGTTGTCGGTATAGCCGGCAATCTCGACAACGGTCCCGGACGGGAGCTGCTTGAACGCTGCTGCGGCGTGCTGCAGCATTGTCTTGCTGGCTGCCGGAATTTCCGCGCTGTTGGTTGGGAAATTGATGATCGACTGATTGAGTATGTTGAGCAGGTCGGCCGTGGTGAATCCTGGATGCAGTCCAGTCAGCGCCGTTTCCGCCTTGTGGTTGACGTCGGACACTAGATTGGCCACTCTGTCGGTCAATGCGCCGAACACCAAGCCAGTGGGGAGCGCGGCCCTTAGCGAGCTGATGATCCCGTCGCGGTCGGCATCACTGATCAACCCGCCGACTTTGAGCGAGTTGCCGTCGAACACCGCCTGCACGCCGGAAGTCTTCAAGTTTTCCAACGCGGTTCGCAGATCGACCAGCCAAGGTGCCGGCCCGGCATTGGCGTTGATCGTGATGTCACCCTCGACCTTGTCGGCGCCGAAGGTGCCCTTGAGCGCGTCCACGAGCGATGTCCGTGTCGATTCATCGTGCACGACCCCGGAATAGGTGATGATGCCGTCGTCATTGTTCAGCGCAAGATGAGCCGGTATCGATGGTATCGGCGCCGGCGGCAAGACGGCCGGCGCCGGGGCTGTCGCTACCGTTGGCGCAGGTTGATTGCCCGACAGCAGGTACCAGAAGAGACCAAGAATGCCCAGTCCGGCGAGCAGCGGGATCAGCCACCGTCCCAGATGTGGGGCATCGTGGATCACATTGATGGCGCGAGGCGATACTTGCTCAATGCGCCGGGTAGTGGTCTGGAGCGGCGTCGCCTGCGTATAGCTGGAGAGCGCAGCTGGGATGCCCGCTGGGATGACCCCGCCGGGTGTAATCTGGCCGATCACTTTCGGCAGGAGATAGCCGATCGCTGTCCCGACAACGCCGCCGGCCAGACCGAGCCTGTTCGCGATGCTCCCGAGCACGGAGCTACCGAGGGCCTGCTCGACCTGAGGCCCCGTAAGCGCCGCCCCATCGGTCCTCCCTAGCCATGACGCGACTTGAGAGCCGAGACCGGCCGATCTGAACTTGTCGATGAAACCGCTGATCCCCCCCGGCGATCCGGTAATCAGCTGGACGACTTCGCGCAGCAGCGGGCCTGCCTTCGAGCCGAGGCCGAACCGGCTTCCGACATCTTCGATTACGCTGTCCAACATAGCCATCTCATCTCTCCCTATAGCAAATGCTTGCTCTTGCGGCGGAGGAGGCGGTGTTTCGGTACTGACAAGTCAATGGGACTGCGGAAGGGCCAGGGCCCGTCCGCAGTCCTTGCAACTTGCGGCCTCTATTGACTAACCCACTCAGGTCCGGGCCGGGATCGGCTTGCCGTCGGGGCCCAGCCGTTCGATCTCTACCTGCTGGCGGCGGATCTTGTCGCGGACGGTCTCGACGTGATCGGTACCGATCTTCTTCAGCCCCACTTCCTCGACGATCCGCGCAGTCTTGCTGACCAGAGCCTGCTCGGCGGTCTCCCGGACCTCTATCGTGGCGTCCGCCCAGTCGATATCGCCGACGTATTTCGGATCGGTGACGGCGCGGCGAATGATGTCGGCATGCTCCTCGTGCAGTGTTACATCCGCAGACGCTTCACGCTCGGTCACAAAACGGCGCACCCGGGTCTTGCCTGTTTCGACCATACGCTTGCCGACCTGTAGCTGCTCTTCCGCAAGCCGCAGCACCTCGTCATGCGCCTCGGCCAACTTGGGAGACACTGCGACCTTCTGCGCGGCGGCAATCGGAGCCGCGGCGATGGAGGCTGCGGCGGCTTCTACTTTGGCGGCCGGGGCAATGCCGGTGGTTATCGCACGGTCATGCACGTCGATCGGGCGGTGGATGTCCAATATACCCGTTGCATGCGCGACTTCGTTATCCGGCACTCGTACTGCCACGACGTTTCCGCCTCGCTCGAGCGATTGGCTGTAAACGTCCGCTTCGTGTTGAGCCAGCCCACCGCCAAACATGCGTTCCCATAAACCGGGCTGACGCAGGCCGACCCGGTTCTTGTCGAAGACGCTGATGTCATCGGCGTGGAAGCCACCCGCCTTCAACGCGTCGACCGCGGCCTGCGCATGCGCCGCAGTATCAAACGCCGCAACAACCGTCTGGTAAGCCATACTTATTCCTCCTGTTTCGACTGCTGCACTCGTCCGCCAGTTTCGGTGGCTTCACCGGTTGCTGGCGTTTCCGACGGAAGGTGCGTGACTACTGCCTCGTGATGACGGAGAACAACACTCTCCTGGTGTCGTTCTGTTGAGCTTACTCGCCGAACCCGCACCTCTTCCTTGAGAAACAAGCGGCGCTCGACAACGAGCAATTCCTCGACAATCGGGATCACGACGGTGTCGCCCTCTTCTCTGACGCCGGGCATCGTGTCGACATGCCGACCAATCGGAACTCTTTCAATTTCCGCCGTCCGGTGGGCGAGCAGCTCGTCAACCAGCTGCTCTCGTTCGTGGGTGACCCTCGCTACCTGGACACGCCCCGTTTCGACAACCTGCTTCGATACCGCCACCTCTTCGGCAAAAAGAGGCAGGATGGTTTCGCCCGGTTCGGCGGGAGTCCGGTCGGCGTCGGTCCGAGATCCCATAGCTGCTCCCAACCCATGTCGAACCGCGCACGCGGATGCGCGCCTTGCCGCATCGCTCGCGCCGACCCGAGCGCAAGTCGTCGTGCCTGCCCGGCCTGCCGGTTCGCCAATATCGCCGAAGGGACAATAGGGGTGAGCGGGAGCTTGCGATTGGAGCCGCTTGCTGTCCTAATGGTAAATCCTTGCGGAGATGGCCCACTTGCTGGGTCGGCAAGGCGAACTAACATCTGCCGTCCGGGCTGAACTGTCAGTCCGCCACGGCGATGTAGTGCTCTGTTTTTAACTGGCTGTTGCGCGGGGTGTGCGACAAAAGGGGAGAGTGGCCTTCCACTCCCATCTTGAGCGTCTTTTTCACCACTGCCCAAAGCGAACGACGTCGAAGCTCAGGTGCTGACTTGGTGGAGAGCCGATTTCAGCGCAGCCATGATGGACTGAGACGTAGGGCCGCTTCCGTGGTCGCGAACCTGTGATGCGCAGTGAGGTTAGACTGATGACAGTAACTGCGCACAGCGTGTCGCAAGATCAGGTCAGCCTGCTGGCGCTGGGTGTGCGGCAGGCGGGCGACACGCCCGTGTGTTGCAGCAAAGGCGGCGAACCGCTGCAGCCATGGTCATTGACCCGGGAATTCCAAACGTCTGCGCGACCGGCTCACCGATCTGCCGCTTCCT
>JAFASL010000363.1 GCA_019244535.1 Alphaproteobacteria bacterium | reverse complement strand
CAGCGATCAAACAGGCCAAGGTCGGCGCCTTTTTTTTCCCGTTCGCCACTCCCCGCCACGCGCACGAGTATCATGTTTTCGAAAAGCACCCGCTCGCCAGCGATCAGCTCCTGATTGCCGGCGTCATCGACAGCCTGACCAATTTTGTCGAGCATCCCGAGGTGGTTGCCGAGCGGCTCGAGCGGGTCGCGGCCGCGGTCGGCGATCCACGTCGTGTCATTGCCGGTACGGACTGCGGCTTCGATACCTCGGCCGGGATGGGCCGCGTCGCCGAAGACGTCGTCTGGGCCAAACTCAAATCCCTCGCCGATGGCGCGCGGCTCGCTTCGCAAAGATTGGGTATGGGCTGACGGTCCGGCCGCCTTTTGTGTGAGCTGGCTCACACTGCAATCTCGCAAAGTCGTTCGAGTCGAGAAGAGCTAACAAGGCTGAAAGAACGGGAGGATCTGATGATGCCGGTTAGTGCGGAGCCTTTTATCGCAGCGCGCGACCTCCTGCTGCGACTGCGCGACGACTACGATGCGGCAGTGCGGGAATTCCGTTGGCCGGTAATGGACCGGTTCAACTGGGCGCTCGATTATTTCGATCATCTGCCGGCCGACGATCTGGCGCTGTGGTGCATCGGCGAGTCGGAAGAAAAGCTCAGCTTCGGCGAGCTGAGAACCCGCTCCAATCAGGTCGCCAACCATTTGCGGGCACTGGGCGTGCGGCGCGGCGACTTGGTCATGCTGCTGGTCCCCAATGTGCGGCAGTTGTGGGAGGCGCTGCTGGCGCTGATGAAGCTCGGCGCGGTGATCAGCCCGGCGACGATTTTGCTGACCGAGACGGATGTGAGGGACCGCTTCGAGCGCGGAGGTATGCGTCATGCAATCGTCGATGCGTCGCTGACCGGGCGCTTTGCCGATCTGAACCGCAATTACACGCGCATCGCGGTAGGCGGGGCTCCGGGTTGGCACCGCTTCGAGGACGCCTATGCAGCTTCGGAGGCTTTTGTGCCCGACGGCGAAACGCGCGCGACCGACCCCCTGGTTATGTATTTCACGTCGGGCACCACGGCAAAGCCGAAGCTTGTATTGCACAGTCATCAGAGTTATCCGGTCGGTCAGCTGAGCGCGATGTATTGCTTCGGCCCGCAGCCGGGCGACATCCAGTTGGGCATCGCCTCGCCCGGCTGGGCGGCGCATATGTACGGGCTTTTCGCCGGTTGGAATGCCGGAACGGCGATTGTGGCGATGGCCCAGCCGCGCTTCGACCCGAGAAAGGTGCTCGATGTGCTCGTGCGCTGTGGTGTCACCGTGTTCTGGGGCCCGCCGACGGTCTGGCGCATGCTGATCCAAGAGGAGCTGGGCCCGAGGCCGCCCGGTCTCCGGGCCGTGCTCTCGGGCGGCGAGCCGCTCAATCCGGAAGTCATCGACCACGTCCAGCGCGCCTGGGGGCTGACGTTGCGCGACGTGTACGGGCAAACCGAGACCACCCTGCTGGTCGGCAACTCGCCAGGGCAAGCCATCGTGCCGGGCTCGATGGGGCGGCCGATGCCCGGCTTTGTCATCGGGCTCCTCGACGAGAACGGCGCGGAAGCCGAGGAGGGGGAGATCGCGGTCCGGCTCGAGCCGCCGCCGCTCGGACTGTTGCAGGGCTATCAGCAGGAGGATGGCTCGGTTCGCCCGATCGAGGGCAAGTTCTACCGCACCGGTGATCTGGCGGTGCGTGGACCGGACGGGCGGCTCAGCTTCGTAGGCCGCGCCGACGACGTGTTCAAATCGGCGGATTACCGGATCAGCCCGTTCGAGATCGAAAGCGCGCTGCTCGAGCATGACGCGGTTGCCGAGGCCGCGGTGGTGCCGTCACCCGATAAACAGCGTTTCGTTGTGCCAAAGGCATTTATCACCTTGTCGGCGGGGTATGCTGCGGACAGCGCGACAGCATTCGAAATTTTTGCCTGCATGCGCGGCCGGCTCGCGCCGTACAAGCGCGTCCGGCGCATCGAATTCTGCGAGTTGCCCAAGACCGTCTCCGGCAAGATCCGGCGCGCCGAATTGCGCCAACAGGAAGCGGCACGGCGCCACGACCGCATCCGCGGGCCGGCGGAGTTCTGGGAAGCGGATTTTCCCGAACTCTCCGGCCGCGGCCGCGCGGGCAACGTCACATGACCTACGCACTGCACGGGCGGGTTGCACTCGTAACCGGTGCGGGCGGCGGCATCGGACGCGCAATTGCGCAACGCTTGGCACGCGAAGGGATGGCAGTAGCCGTGCTCGATCGCGACGGCGCCGCCGCACAGACGGTCGCGGCGGAGGTCCGCGGTGTCGCCGTGACCGCCGATGTCACATCACCGACCGAGATGGGTGGCGCTGTCGATACTGTGCTCGCTCGACTCGGGCGGATCGACGTATTGGTCAATAATGCCGGCATTGCCTGGATGGGGCCGGCCCTCGACATGCCGCTCGAAGCGCTGCAGGCGATGCTGCGGGTCAATGTCGAGGGCGTGTTTATTGCGAGCCGCGCCGTGCTGCCGCACATGATCGCGCGACGCTCGGGTTCGATCGTCAATCTTGCCTCATGGGCCGGCAAGACGGGCAATGCCTATTTCGCCGGCTACAGCGCGAGCAAATTTGCAGTGATCGGCTTGACCCAGGCATTGGCCCGCGAGACGGCGCCGCACGGCATCCGGGTCAATGCGATTTGCCCAGGGATCGTCGTCGATACCCAGATGCGGACGGCGATCGAGGCGCAGCAGCGGCATTATGGACTGCCGGAAACCAGCGAGCGGGAAAAGTCGATCCCGATCGGGCGCGTTTCGGTGCCCGACGACGTGGCGCGGATCGCCGCCTTTCTCGCCTCGGACGAAGCGTCCTATATGACGGGCGAAGCGATCAACATTTCCGGCGGCCTGCTGATGGATTGAGGAGCACCGGCGATGGTCCGATCAAAGCACAGGAGGCCGAGAGGTGCCCACCGCAGCGCCGGGGTGTACCGGATCACGGCACCCTGACGGACCCGATACCCGTCGCTCCACATCTCTAATGCAGGCGGTAAGGCGCGAATGGGCGGATATCGACGGCCTCCCCCATCGCAATATAGCCGGCGTGGTTGGGATGGAGGTAATCCCACGGCAGCTGCGTGAATGTGCTGTTCGGCAGAAACTCCGCCCGCATGTTGCCGGTCGCCGGGTCGAGCGTCGCCGCGTCGAAATCCTCCACCCCGTCGAACAGGCCGGAGGTGCGGATAAATGCGTTGACGGCCTGGCGGCTCGCGTCGTGCCCCGGGCCGTTGTCGCCCATATCGACGCCGCTGATCCCGAGTGCCGAGGTTAGTGTCGCGCCGTAGACCTTGACCCCCTTCGCATGCAGCCGCCCGACGACGTTCTGGTACCCGGCGATGATCTCATTCGGCATGCGGCCGCCGCCGATGTCGTTGATCCCTTCGAGCCAGATCACATCGGTCAGCCCCGCTAGACCCAATACATCCCGATCGAGCCGATCGACCGCCGCGGGGCCGGCGGTGGAATTGGCCACGACCGGATTGACGACCCGATTGCCGGCGATCGCCTCGTTGACGATGCTGATCTTGCTGCCATACGCATTGTGCAGGCGGCGCGACAGCGTATTCATCCAGCGGTCGTTAACGTTGAGGGTCGAATGCGTGCCGTCGGTGATCGAGTCGCCAAAGGCACAAACGACGACCGTGTCAGCCGGAGCCATGACATCGACGGCATCCAGAAAGAACCAGGACGTCGTGGTGAATTCGAACGCAAAGACGTCAAGGTCGCCGGTGTGGTCGCCACTGTTGGGCGCGGTGATGTAGGAGGTTGTAAAGGCGCTGCTGTGAAACGTCATCGGCCCGCTGTCGCCGGCAATAGCGTAGCTGACCGCGAGGTTGCGCCCCTGCACCGCCGGGTCATCGGCCCCCTCGACCCAGCGAAGCCTGATGCCATCGCTGTAGATTTCCTGGCCGACAGGGATCGTCACCGATTTCTTCCCACCGAAGGTCACCGGCGTAAGAGTGCCTTCCACCGCATTGCCTGAATATTCCTGTAGCCCCACGGTCACACTGCTGAACGTGACCGGCTGCGTGCCAAAGACATTGGAAAACCGAAACCGCATCTGGCTGCCCCAGAGGTCGGGCTTGACGATCGAGCGAAAGGTCTGGTTCGTCGCGCCGAGCGTATTGGCATCGGGAAACGGATAGCCGAGATCGGGCTGAATGTTGGCGGGCGCAAATGTCGTCGGCGGCCCAGGCGGAGCGGGCGCAACCGGCGGCGTGTACTGGAAGAACGTTGCCGGCGAGGTAGCCCAGCTCGCAACCCAATGCTGGCCGCGATCCCTTCCGGACTGATCATCCGCAAAGGCGGACGGATTTGCTGCAAACACGGCAACGCCGAGGGCTAATGCCGATAGGATGGTGGTCCGCCACCGGGTATGGCTCGTGTGCACGGCGATTTCCTCCGTTTTCGGGCTTATCAGTATGCCGCCGATGTTAACCTTAGCGGCTCGCCCGCGCCAAATCTTTTGGCGACGAAAGCGCGATACCTTGCCTGATTCGCG
>JAFASL010000254.1 GCA_019244535.1 Alphaproteobacteria bacterium | reverse complement strand
CCGCAGATCTCGTCGTTGTTGCCGAGCGCTGGAATGATCGGGGTACCGGGGAAGCCCTGCTCGAGCTGCTGCCCGAGGAACTCCATCGTCTTGTGCACAAAGCCGCGATACGCGGCATCGGAATGGTCGCTCGCCCCCGCATCGAATTCCTCGCGGAAATGGTGTGCGAGGAAGTCGCCGGATATCAATACGAAGACAGGGTTCGGCAGGGTTTCTGCCATTTGGCGGAGGGCGGAGTGCAGCAGCGGCCAATTTGTATCGCGCCCGTATTGGCTAAAGCCGCGGTCACTGGAGTTGTCGAGGATGGCGCTCCAGCCGTCGGGCTCCGCGACCGCCAGCCGATCGACCAGCCGGGGATCAGCCATCGGGTCGAAATGCAGATCGGACATCGCCAAGATTTGGCCGCCGGCCGCTGCCGCCGGGAGCGCCTGCTGGCTGCTTGCCTCTCCGCCAAGACCGAGAGATATAACCGCCACCCGGCCCAGTAGGACAGCTGCTGGGAAGAATGAGCGGAATCCGAGAGGCATCGCGTCTGGTTCCGAGTCGCGCGACCCGTTATTTGATAGTGTCGGCTCCCGCCTTGGCAACCTGACCGTCCTGTTGCGCAGTGCCACCACTGGCGCCGATTGCGCCGACAATTTTCCCGCCCGCGACGAGTGGCAGGCCGCCCTCGACCGGCATCGCCCCGTGCAGCGCCAAAATACGCATGCCGGCTCCGCCTCCGGCGAGCGCATCCTCAAACACTTTGCTCGGTCGCCGGAACAACGCCGCAGAGCGGGCCTTGTCGATGGCGACCTCGACCGAACCCAGCTGGGTGTTGTCCATTCGCTCGAAATAGATCAGGAACCCGCCATGGTCGACGATCGCGATGGCATTTGGCGGCGCACCGATCTTTTTGACTTCCTCGACCGCTGCCGCCGCGGCTTTCTTGGCGTCGTCGAGGCCGATCGGCGCACCATAGGGCAAAGGCGGCAGGGCGGGTGTCGCAGGCGGAGCCTGTGCTTCCGTCCGGCCGGCGCAGCTCAGCGCCACCAATAAAAGGAGCAGCCGCAGGCTTTTCGACATCGGATCCTCCTGTATCAGAGCGGGTCCCATGAGAAGAGGTCACCCGAGCGGTCGAGCGGCATGAAGGAGGACTGCAGCGCCGGCAGCGCGTGCTCGGCGATGGCTTCCGGGGTCCACCCGTCGGCGCGGTGCAGGCTGCGAATCGGCCGTGGCGAGCTAAAGAGGTAGATTTCGTTCATCCGCGTGCCGAACACTTGGCCGGTTACGTCGCGCGCTGCGTCGGAGGCAAGGAAGACCGCCATCGGCGCGTTCTTGTCCGGCGTCATCTGCTGAATTTTGGCGACGCGCGCACGCTCCTCTTCGGTGCGGGCCGGGATCGACTGCGTCATGCGGCTCCACGCCCAGGGCGACAGGCAATTCGAGCGCACGTTGAACCGCTTCATGTCGATTGCGATCGCTTTGGACAAAGCGGTGATCCCGAGCTTTGCAGAGGCGTAATTGGCCTGGCCCATATTGCCGATCAGCCCGGAAGTGCTGGTGATGTGCACGTAGGCGCCGCTCTCCTGCTTGCGGTATTGATCGGCCGCCGCACGGCTGACAAAAAAGCTTCCGTTGAGATGGACCGATATCACCGCGAGCCAATCTTCAGCCGTCATCCGGTGAAAGATCTGGTCGCGCAGCACGCCGGCATTGTTGACGACAATGTCGAGCCCGCCGAAATTGTCGAGCGCCGTCTGCACAATCTTCTGCGCAGAGCCCCATTCGGCAACGGAATCGGTGCTGATGGCGGCGGCACCGCCGCCTTGCTCGATCAGCCGCTTGGTTTCCTCGGCCGGGCTCGCCGACTGGCCCTCGCCAGACAGCGAGGCGCCGACATCATTGATAATCACCCTGGCGCCGGCACGCGCGATCGCGATCGCGATCTCCCGCCCGATGCCGCCGCCGGCACCCGTGACCAGAGCGATTTTGCCTTCCAACATGCCGGCCATGGCGTGATCCTCCCCTCCGCAACCCCAGTGCTCGCTCGATCAAACGACTAACACCCGGGGCGGTCAACCTCGGTCGCGATCCTGCTTGACTCCGATGCTGGCCGGGATGCGATTCGAGTAGAGGCTCCATGAGCGAGAAAGCTGTCGAAACGATCTTTGCGCCCGCGACGGCGGCCGGGCGCGCCGCGATCGCGGTAATGCGCATCTCGGGGCCGGGTGCCGGAATCGCGGCGACTCTGCTCGCGGGCGATTTGCCACCGCCGCGCGTCGCAACGCGGCGGCGTATCATCGATCCGCAGAGCGGCGAGTCTATCGACGACGTGCTGGTCCTGTGGTTCCCCGCGCCGCGCAGCGCGACCGGGGAGGATGTCGTCGAATTTCATCTGCACGGCAGCCGCGCCGTGCTGGCGGCGGTGATACAGGCGCTCGGCCGTCTCGGATTGCGGCTCGCCGAGCCCGGCGAATTCACCCGCCGGGCTTTTCTCAACGGCAAGCTCGATCTTTTGCAGGCCGAGGCAATTGCCGATCTCACCGCGGCTGAGACCGATGCGCAGCGCCGCCAGGCATTGCGGCAGCTCGGCGGCGAGCTGGGGGATATCTATCGTGACTGGCGCAATCGCCTCACGCGCATCCTCGCCCATCTCGAGGCAGTCATCGATTTTCCCGACGAGGACCTCCCGCCGGAGATCGAAGATTGCATCCTCGGCGAGACCGAGGGCTTGCTCCGCGGAATCGAGCTTCATCTCGCGGATGGCCGT
>JAFASL010000911.1 GCA_019244535.1 Alphaproteobacteria bacterium | reverse complement strand
TATCTGGCCTTTATCGGTCGGATCAGCCGAGAAAAAGGGCTGGATAAGGCGATCAAAATAGCCCAGAAAACGGGGATGCCGCTGAAAATTGCGGCGAAGGTCGACAAAGTCGATTTCGATTATTACAATAGCAAGATCAAGCGATTGCTCAAAGCTCCGGGGGTGGAGTTCGTTGGCGAGATCGGCGAGGGCGAAAAGGGGAAATTTCTCGGCGGCGCTGTGGCGCTGCTGTTCCCAATCGACTGGCCGGAACCCTTCGGACTAGTGATGATCGAGGCAATGGCCAACGGCACGCCAGTAATTGCATTCAGGCGAGGCTCCGTGTCGGAAATTATCGATGACGGGGTGACCGGTTTTATTGTGGACAGTACAGATGCCGCAATCGCGGCCGTCCGGCGTGTTGTTGGGCTGGATCGGCTGGCGGTTCGACGCCGTTTTGAGGAGCGGTTCTCGGCCGAGCGTATGGCCCGCGATTACGTCGAGCGGTACATCGATGTGCTAAGCCGCAGTTCCGTCAATGCGGTCGTCTTGTCTACCCGCGCAGCCGACCGGCGAGACGCCGCCTGAATTCCGACGGCAATAACGGGTATGCCGCGCCGGCTGTTAGCCCGGCCGGCGACGAGGCATCGCCGTTCTACATTGAATCGAACGCCTCGTTGCAGGAGCGCCGGCCGCGCCCCCTGAAGTCTGGCTACACCTTCGCCTTGTTCGACCGGCGCGGCGATATTGTCTCGGCGCGAGGCAACTCCGATGGCATCTATCTGCACGACACCCGTTTTTTGTCCCACCTCGAGTTGCGACTGAACGGCTCCCCGATGCTGCTGCTCAGCTCGAATGTGCAGGAGGATAATGCCGTCCTGACCGTGGATTTGGCGAACCCGGAGCTGGTCTCCCGCGATGGGACCGCATTGCGCGGTGAATTGATCCATGTGAACCGCCTCAAATACGTGTGGCAGAACGCCTGTTACGAGCGGTTGCTGGTGCACAACTTTGATACCCGAGGCCACGATGTGCGGCTGGGTATCAGGTTTGCTGCCGATTTTGCCGACCTCTTCGAGGTGAGGGGGCTAAAGCGCGCGCGACGCGGCCAGATTTCGGTAAATCGGAGATCCGATTCTTGCGTCGTCTTGCGGTACCTCGGCCTCGATGGCGTCGAGCGGTTCACCAGGCTCGAATTTGAGCCGGCACCCACCCGGCTCGATGCCGCCACGGCACTTTACGAGCTGTCGCTCGCGCCGGGTGAGGGGGCTCGTTGCATCCTGCGCATCGCCTGCAGGGACGATAACGATGGCAACGCAGGTGTCGGCCGGCAATTCTACAGCTCGCTCCGCACCGCCCGCCGTGCGCTCAGGACTTCCAGCGGGCGGGCGGCCAGCATCGACGCGTCCAATTCGCTGTTCAACGAATTCGCCCGCCGCTCGGTCGCCGACCTTTATATGCTGCTAACAGAAACGCAGTTTGGTCCCTATCCCTTCGCCGGGATTCCCTGGTTCAGCACACCGTTTGGGCGGGACGGAATCCTCACTGCCCTATTCGCCTTATGGCTCGACCCGTCGATAGCTCGCGGCGTCATGCGCTTTCTCGCGGCCACGCAATCGACTGATTTCGATGCCGAGCGTGATGCCGAGCCGGGGAAAATCCTGCACGAGATGCGGGACGGCGAGATGGCGCGACTGCGTGAGGTACCATTCGCGCGCTATTACGGCAGTGTCGATGCGACTCCGCTGTTTGTGGTGCTGGCCGGCGAATATTTCAGACGCACTGGAGACCTCGACACTGTTCGGGAGCTGTGGCCGAACATCGAAGCGGCGCTTAATTGGATCGACACATATGGCGATCCGGATGGCGACGGTTTTGTTGAATACCAGCGCAAAAACGCCGACGGCTTGATCAATCAGGGTTGGAAAGATTCGAACGACGCCATCTTTCATGAAGACGGCCGATTGGCGGAAGGCCCGATCGCTCTTTGCGAAGTCCAGGCCTATGTTTACGGAGCCAAACGGCACGCGGCGGCGCTGGCACTGGCGCTGGACCATTCGATTACCGCTGCGACCCTCGAGCATCAAGCGGAGGTCCTCCGCGAACGGTTCGAGGCGGCGTTCTGGTGCGACGATATCGCGGTTTACGCGCTGGCGTTGGACGGCGCTAAGCGCCCTTGCCGGGTAGTTTCGTCCAATGCTGGCCACACATTGCTGACGGGAATTGCTGGCCCCGAGCGCGCCGCGCTTATGGCCG
>JAFASL010000886.1 GCA_019244535.1 Alphaproteobacteria bacterium | reverse complement strand
TGGGAGTGAGCCGCAAAGGGACGCATTGGGATCAGGTGCTGTTCGTGCTGGTCGCCTATCGCCTGTTGGCGCCGGGCAGCGAATGGCGCCTGCATCGTGAGTGGTTTGAGCGCAGCGCGCTGGCTGATTTGCTCGGCAAGGATGCTGGGCTGGCCGAGATCCACAAGCTCTATCGTTGTCATGACCGGCTGCTGGTGCACAAACAGGCGGTCTTCGATCACCTGACGGCGCGGTGGCGCGACCTGTTCAACATCAGCTACGACGTCCTGCTCTACGACCTGGCGAGCACCTACTTCGAGGCCGATCCGCCGTTTCCGGAAGGCGACAAGCGGCGCTTCGGGTATTCGCGCGATCACCGGCCGGATTGTGTGCAGATCGTCATTGCCCTGGTGGTGACCCCTGAAGGCCTGCCGCTGGCCTATGAGGTGCTCCCCGGCAACACCGCCGACAAGACGACACTGCGGGGGTTTCTTGAGCGCATCGAGCGGCAGTACGGCAAGGCGCGCCGGGTCTGGCTGATGGACCGCGGCGTGCCGACCGAGGAGGTGCTCGCCGAGATGCGCGTCGCCGACCCGCCGGTGCATTACCTGGTGGGCACGCCGAAGGGCCGCCTGACACGCTTGGAAAAGCATCTCATCGCCCAGCCGTGGCAACAGGCGCGACCCGGCGTGCAGGTAAAGCTGTTGGCGCAACAAGGCGAGCTCTACGTGCTGGCGCAAAGCCGCGACCGCGTCGCCAAGGAGCGGGCAATGCGGCGGCGCCAGCTGAAGCGGTTGTGGGCGCGGCTCAAGCAACTGTCGACAATGCGGTTGACGCGTGAGGAACTGCTGATGAAACTCGGCGCCGCGCGCGATCAGTCCCGCACCGCCTGGCGCCTGGTCACGATCGAGATTGCTGCAGAGGGCGCCACCTTCAGCTATCGGCTCGATCGCAACAAACTGCGGCAGACACGATTGCGCGAAGGCCGGTATCTGTTGCGCACCAACCTCGTCGAAGAGGATCCGGCCAAGCTGTGGCACCATTATTTGCTGCTGATGGCGGTCGAAGAGGCGTTCAAGAACCTCAAAGGCGATCTGGCGATCCGGCCCGTCTTTCACCAGCTCGAGGCGCGCATCGAGGCCCACGTCTTCATTGCCTTCCTGGCCTACTGCCTGCACGTCACGTTGGCGCGGCGCCTGCATGCGCTGGCGCCGGGGCTGACACCGCGCAGCGTGCTGGAGAAGTTTGCTGCCGTGCAGATGATCGACGTGCACCTGCCGACTACTGATGGCCGCGAGCTGGTGCTCACCCGCTATACCGAGCCCGAAGCCGAGCTCCGCCTATTGCTGCAGAAACTCAAACTGGAGCTGCCCGCCCAACCGCCCCCGAGAATCACCGCCGCGCCGGTGCCGCCGACCCCGCTGTAGTGCCGACCTTCAGGGATCGTTTCAACAAACACAAATACTTCTTCCCAAAATTGCTCGAAATCGGCGAAGTTCGGTTAAGGCAATTGCTGCGCGCCAAGGATGGTTTTGTCGCGGTAATAGAGTTGCGGGGCCGATGCTGGGGGATCCGACGGATGAAGCGGACAAGGGCGCTGGGAGGCTCGAATTTGACAGTCGGCCACCGTGTGAAGCAATGAGCTTACGGGGTCCGGTGTAATCCCGCTGAGATCCGCGGCATCGGCTCGTCCTCGCGCATTCGGAAGACGCCCTCGACCGTCTCGAACTTGGCCGCGACGCACCACCGGGCCACAAACGCGCTCGCGAGCGTGGCTTCCACGAAATAGATCGAGATGGCGTCGTTGAGTACGCCGCGCACGCCCGAAGGCGTTATGGCCCAACTGTCCGCACCACAATTCTGGTCCAGCCAAGCGGTGATTTCTGAGTAGCGTTGGCCGAGACCGCCGGGCGGAACGCCAAGCCTGATGCGCACGGGAAAGCGCCGTTCGGCTGTCGTGATCATCTCGCGCGGGTTGCCAGGCATCGTAAGTTCCGCCTTTGTTCACTAGGCAAAGTGCGATCACACCTCTGTCTTGTCCAGTCCACCGCTTCCGGGGATGCGAAAACCAGTCCCGTTTATCGCACCTGCGCGACGCTCAAAGCTCCGGTAACAAGCGGACGAAGCAGCTGCGCTTCAGGGCGGGTCAGGTCGAGCCATGCGAGCCAGTCCGATCGGTCGAGGACCACTACCTGGCGATTATGGATCGGCGCCACATCCGGGCCGGGCTCGGTTGTCAGGATCGTGAACGCATCCCCGTCTTCCTCAGGCATTGGGCGCCACAGGCCGGCAAAGCAAAACCAGTCCTCGTCGGTCTTCGTGAACTTCCACTTCGATTTCGGTGATTTCGTGCCGGTGAACTCGAAGAAATGCGAGGCCGGGATGAGGCAGCGCCCTTTTGGAAACCGTCGTCCCTCGGAGCGGAAATTTATGACTGGCGCGCCCTTGGGCCGGGCCGGCGGAAAACCCCAGCGCAGTGGCACCATCTCGACCCCATGCTCGCGCCGGCGGAAGACGGGGGCGGTCTCGGTCGGCCAGATATCGTCGCGTGGCTCGAGATTTGGCGGGGCCGCCGGGAACACGATCGGCGCGCGGATCTGGCTGAAAGCTTCCAGATAGGCGCTGTACGGCACGTTGTTGCCGAAATCGTTGCACATGGCTCAGGCCGCGTACCGTATGTCGGGCCGGGTGCGCTCGTCGTAGATGCACCGGCCGTTGCTCAGGCCCAGCAGGTTCGAGATTTCCGGGAACGCCAAGTCATGGTGGGTTTGCAGGTGGAGGCCGAGCTTCATGATCTGCGGCCAGCAGGAGCGGACTATGAAGCTGGCCTCGTTCAGCGCTTCGTCGAGGTCGGACAATCCGCGCCTTACCGACCGCATGATGATGTCGTAATCCTCACCGGGCTTCGCCGCTCGCATTCGTCGACACCATCGTTTGATAGCATGTGGTCGGCTTATCTGCGACCAAATTGCCGAAATGCACGGAGTCGATGACGTTGGATTTGACGACGCCGACGAAACCTTCGGCGACATCGACGGCGCTATAGACGCTGAGCTCCCAGAGATAGGTGTTGAGACGGTAATTTCCTGGCGTCAGGATCGTCGTCTGCGGCCCACGCTGGCCGCCATGGGTCAGGAAGTATTCGGCGTC
>JAFASL010000849.1 GCA_019244535.1 Alphaproteobacteria bacterium | reverse complement strand
CCGAGCCAGCCGCGCGGGTTCTTGCCGGTGGCCTCGCGGATCGCCGCACTGGTCTTGCGGATGTCATCGCGCTCGTCTGCGACCTTCTGCATATTCTTCTGCGTGAAACCGTGGCCTATAAACTCCCAGCTGCGCTCCAGAGCGGCTCGGGCGATCGGCTCGTAGCGCCCGATCGCCGAGCCGTTGACCGCGAGCACCGCGCGGACGCGGTGCTCGTCGATGACGTCGAGCATGCGCCAAAAGCCGACCCGATTGCCGTATTCGTGCCACGCCCAGTTCGGGATGTCGGGCATTGGCGCGCCGCCCGCCGGCGGCGTCAGCACCGTCCGCGGCATCGTCTCGCGCGGATCCCACTCCTCGACATTGACAATGACCCAGACGGCGAGCCGTGCGGCGTCGGGCAAGGTGAGCCCTGGCCGGTGCGTTATGGCGGAAAAATCGAGGCGTTCGGTCGGCAGCATCACCGGTTCCCCGTCGCAGCCAAGTACCAGTCGAGAATCTCGGCGCCATTCCAGTGCAACACGCCGGCGTAGCGGTTGACGTGCTCGTAGACGGCTTCGAGGTATTTGATGCGGTGCGGCTGCCCGCTGATGTAAGGGTGGATCGCGATCGCCATGATTTTCGCCCGCTCGGCGCCTTCGCAATACAGGCGCTCGAACGTGTCGATACAACGCTGCGTGAAATAGGCGGATTCGTGGTGCTGGACGAGCATCATCGGGATGTCGTTGAGCTCGACCGTATAGGGCAGAGTGATCAGCGGGCCGTGAGCTGTTCGGATTTCCGTCGGCTCGTCGTCATAGACCCAGTCACCGATATATTTGACCCCGGCGGCGGCGAGCAGGTCCGGCGTGTCCTCGGTCTCGGTCAAGCCTGGCCCGAGCCAGCCGACCGGGCGTTTGCCGGCAAACCGCTCGAGCACCGCTAGCGATTTGTCGATCATCGCGAACTGGTCCTCGACCTTATGGATCGGCATCTGCTCCCACGCATGGCCCATAAATTCCCAGCCGGCTTCGCGCGCCGCCCGCGCCACCCGCTCGTATTCCTCGCATACCCGCGCATTGATCGACAGGGTTGGCCGGATCGCCTGACGCGCGAACAGCTCAAAAAACCGCCACACGCCGACCCGCATGCCGTATTCGTGCCACGCCCAATTCGGCACGTCGGGCAGCAGCACCTGGCCGGTCGGCGCCGGCAAGACCTGGCGCGCCATTGGCCGCGAGATGTCCCAGAATTCGAGATTGACGATGGTCCAGACGACGACCCGGGCCCGGTTTGGCAGGACGAGCGGTGGCCGGTCGACGATTGCGGAATAGGCGCAGCGGTCACGCGGAATCATCACGACCTCGCGATTGTTGGCGGCGGAGCATAACCCTTTCGGGTAGCGCGGCGATTGGCCACCCGTCGCGAGCCTGCAAACCAGCACTGCAAAGTCTACATTCCTGGGATGCCACGGTGGAACTCACCCTAGAACCGGAAGTTGGCACTGGCACGGGCGGGGCAGGGAAGGCGGCGCCGATGAGATCACAGCATTTCCGCGGCAACGTATTTGTAGCGAATTTGCCTCCCGAATATTCCGACGAGCAGTTGGCCGAGGCCTTCGACTCGTTTGGCATCGTATTGAGCGCCTCGATCGCCCGCGATCCGATGACCGGGAGGCGGCTGCGTTACGGTTTTGTCGACATTGCGACCGAGCGGGCCGCCAAGCTCGCGGTCGAATCGATGAACGGCGCCCAGGTCGAGGGTTACAATCTCGACGTGCGGATCAGCGAGCGCCCCACGGCCACAAAAAGGCCGCCTCGGCCGGCTGCCGGACCGCGCCGCCCGCCGCCTCGGACAGCGCCGCGCGCCAGCGCTGATCTCGCAGACGAGGAGGAGGCGAGCTTTGCCCCCCGCGCGCGCCTGCAGCCGAGACGACAGCCGTCATTCCAGGTGGAGCGCCGCTCGCTGCCGAGGCGATCAGGCTGAGCTGCTGGGGCTCGACCGAAACCCGATGGTTTATGCCGCCCAGTTAAAGGGCGCGAAGTGCCCGTTGTTGCCCTTTGCGGCGAGATCGAGGTCGAGGCCAAAGCCATTCATGTGCAATTTGGTCGCCCGCGCCAGCGCGAGGCGCCGGCCGGCCGGATGCGCCGTGTTGTCGATATAGAACGGCTCGCCGCTGCGGTTGCGCGAGGCGACGCCTTCGATCTCGAAGGACAGAACATCCGGGATCACCACCGAGCGCTTGAGCCCGTCCATGACGAACTCTATCGGCTTGTAGACGATGCCGCGGAAGTCCGAGACCAGGTTTTCGCGGATGACGGCGGGCGGGCCGCCCGCCTGCCCTCCGACGATCGCGGTGAGCGCTTGCCGCTGCGCCTCATCCGCCTCCTCGTCGACGACACCGGCGAAAACCCAGTTGCCATCGGCCATGACTTTGCCGGAGCGAATGACCAGAGCGAACTTTAATCCATCCATCTTCGTATCGCCGTAGCTACCCACGTCGATCCTGAATACCAAGGCGGCGACGCAATGATCGTAGGTCACCGGCGCCTGCGGGTTCGTGTAGATGCACGGACAAAGGTAGTCGCAATTGCAGCTCTCCATGTACTCGCCGCGCATCGTCCACTTCTGTTCGGCCATCATCTCGCCTCATTGTGGGACGCACAACCTATCCCATCGCTGCGCGAAGGGCCCCTTCCCCCCTTCAGTTCAGGGAGGAGAGGGGCTCAGGCCACAGATAGGTGCTGCCTTTTATCGAGGATGCGCTGGTGCAGGTTGCGGACGATCATACCGGTCAGCCGCTCGTCGTGGATGAAGAGGCGCTGGCCGATCGGATACGGATCCTGCTTGGTGACTTCGAGCGGCTCCCCAAGGATTTCGT
>JAFASL010000570.1 GCA_019244535.1 Alphaproteobacteria bacterium | reverse complement strand
TCCGATGGTGTCCGGCGGCCGGCGAGGCGAGCCGCTGTCCCCCGAAGGAATGGCGTCGGTAATGGCGCAGCAGGGCTCGCTTCCCGAGGACGAAGCGCGCCGCCTCTTCACCGACCTCTGCGAGCGCGGAGACCGCCTCGCACAGCGGATCTGGTAATCGAGAACGGCTAGCCGGCGAGCGCCGCGAGCGCCGAGGCCCATGCCTCGCGGGTATGCCGGATGTCATCCGGGGTGTGGGCCATCGAGACGTAATATTTCTGCTCGCCTTTCAATATGCCGCGCTCGCGCAGCAGCGCGTTGAAGCGGCGCAGCATGTCTGCATCACCGCACAACGTTCCACGGTAGTCGCGCACCGGCTCCCCACTGAACACCGCATCGAAGAGCGGAGGCTCACCGGTCACCTGCGCGGTTACGCCGTGGCGCTTTAGCAATTCGGTGAGCGCCCCCATCAATTCGCGGCCGGTCGCGAAGAGGCTCTCGTAGGCGCCGGGCCGCCTGAGGATCTCCAGTGTCGCGAGACCCGCCGCGGCAGCGACCGGATTGCCGGACAATGTGCCGACCTGCATCAGAAACCCGTCGTCGCCGACGGCGCCTCGATCGAAATGCGCCATGATGTCGGCGCGCCCGGCAATCGCCGCGAGCGGGAAGCCGCCGCCGATCACCTTGCCGAGCGTGCAGAGATCGGGGACGACCCCGTAATATTCCTGCGCGCCGCCATAAGCGAGGCGAAAACCGGTCACCACCTCGTCGAAGATCAACAAGACACCGTTGTCGGCGGTGATCCTGCGCAGCCCTTCGAGAAAGCCGGGCAGGGGAGGGACAATCCGCTGGAACGGCTCGAGAATGATGCCGGCGAGTTCGTCCCTGTGCTCCCGGACGAGGCCTGCGGTGACCTCCAGATCGTTGAACGGCGCGACCAGGATCTCGTCGCTTAGGCTGCGCGGGATGCCGGCCGAATCCGGGATCGGCTGCGGAAAATTGCCGGGCCGCTTTGGCGCGAGGCTCATCAGCGAATAGTCGCTCATGCCGTGATAGCCGCCCTCGAATTTGAGGATCTTGTCGCGCTTCTTGAAAGCGCGCGCGGCGCGCATCGCGTAAAGGTCCGCTTCGGATCCGGTGCTTACAAACCGGACCTGCTCGGCGCAAGGCACGGCGTCGATGATCGCTTCGGCCAGCTCGATCCCGTAGCGGTTGTTGGCGAAGAATGTCGTGCCTTTGGCGATGACGGCCTGCGCGGCGGCAGTCACCTCGGGGTGGGCGTGACCGACCAGCATCGGGCCGGAGCCGAGCAGGAAATCGACGTATTCCTTGCCGCTCTCGTCCCAGACCCGCCCGCCGCGGCCTTCACGAATCACGACGTCGCCCGGGAAGTTCCCGAATGTGCCGCCGGGGAGAACCCGCTTCGCCTTCTCGATCAGCCCTTGCTCGGTGTCCTTCACCTCGGCCGCGTTCACGCCATCGCCTCCTCTGTTGCGAGCCAGCCTTCGGGGACAATGTGGCGCTCACGGGAGAGAAAAATCGTCGTTCGCTTCATCAGGCGGCGCGCCGCCGGATCGAACGGTTCGCGCCGGTGCATCGTCATGCCGTTGTCCCACATCACGACATCGCCGACTTGCCAGTCGTGACGATAGACAAATTCCGGCCGCGTCGCGATGTCGTATATCTCGTCGAGAAGAGAAAAGCCGGTTGCACCGTCTGTTCCCTCGATCCCGATTGTCGTCGTGGAGTCGAGATAGAGCGCCTTTCGGCCCGTCACCGGATGCGTGTGAACCAGCGGATGCAGGATAGGGGGCGTCTTGCGCTTCGCTTCCGCCGAGATTACCCGGTCGACGCCCTGATAGCCGGCCAACCGCTTGACATAGCTGAAAATTCCGCGCCGGCTCTCGACCAGGTCGTTGAGCCGGTTAGGCAACGCCGTATAGGCGCCGACAGATCGACCCAGGAGGTCGTTCCGCCTTCGGGCGGCAGCTCGACCGCGTAGAGCGCGGCGCCGGTCGCCGGGTTCATCATGTAGGACTGGTCGGAATGCCATTGCAATTCGCCGTCGCCGAGCCCGCCGATGGGCCGTGCCTGCCCGTCCTTTAGATTTGAGATGAGCCCGATCTCGGGCACAGCAGGGGACGCCCATTCGGTACGCACGACACGCTCGAGCGGACCGAAATGGGCGCTGAATTGCGCCAGTTCCTGCTCGGAGAGCGCCTGCCGGCGGAACACCAGCACCGGATGGCGCGCCCATAAATCACGGAGCTGATGGACAGTCTCCTCACCCAGCGGCTCCCACAGCGGCAATCCTAGCACCTCGCAAGCAAAGCTGTCTTTGAGCGGCCGGCTCTCCAGTGGCATCGGGCTCCTCCGGGTGTTATTCCAGGACGGCCCGCAGGGCCGGGCCCGGAACCCATAGACATCTATAGTAGCTCGCTTGAGGACCGGTGCTCATCAATTCCGGGCGCGCGGCTGCTGCCGCGCCCCGGAATGACGGTCACTGCGCGGCGTGGCGCTCCGTTTCGAGGTCGTCGTGATGGAACGGCTGTAGCAGAAGGCCGAGCGGGCTGGCGGTGACCCGCACGGCATCGCCGTCGCGGATTTCGCCGGCAAGGATCTTTTCGGCCAGGGAGTTCTGCAATTCGCGCTGGATGATCCGCTTCAACGGCCGCGCGCCATAGACCGGGTCGTAACCGGCATTGGCGAGCCACTTCTTGGCATCGGCGTCGATCTCCAACGTCACCTTGCGGTCTTCGAGCAGCTTTTCGAGCTGCGTCAGTTGGATGTCGACGATGCCGATCATGTCGTCGCGCGAGAGGCGCCGGAACAGCAGAATCTCGTCGAGGCGGTTCAAGAACTCCGGCCGGAACGCAGCGCGCACGGCCTCCATGACCTGGCCGCGCACCGCATCAACCCCCTGACCTTCGGGGAGGCTCGCGAGATATTCGCTGCCGAGGTTCGAGGTCAACACGATCAGCGTGTTGCGGAAGTCGACAGTGCGGCCCTGACCGTCGGTCAACCGCCCGTCATCGAGCACCTGCAAGAGCACATTGAACACGTCCGGATGAGCCTTCTCGACTTCGTCAAAAAGGATCACCTGGTAAGGCCGCCGCCGCACCGCCTCGGTGAGGCTACCGCCTTCCTCGTAGCCGACATAGCCGGGCGGAGCGCCAATGAGGCGCGCGACCGAGTGCTTCTCCATGTATTCCGACATATCGATGCGCACCATTGCGCGCTCGTCGTCGAACAGAAACGCAGCAAGCGCCTTCGTGAGCTCGGTCTTGCCGACGCCGGTCGGCCCGAGGAACAGAAACGAGCCGATCGGACGGTTGGGGTCCTGCAATCCAGCACGGGCCCGGCGCACCGCCTGCGACACCGCAGCGATCGCTTCGTCCTGGCCGACGACGCGGGCCTTGAGCGCGTCCTCCATATGCAAAAGCTTGCCGCGCTCGCCTTCGAGCATCTTTTCGACCGGCACGCCGGTCCAGCGCGAGACGACCGCGGCGATCTGCTCGGCGGTGACCGCCTCCTCGCCCATCATGCCGCGCCCCTCCTTGGTTTCGGCTTCGGCGAGCCGCTTTTCAAGATCTGGAATGATGCCGTAGGCCAATTCACCGGCGCGCGCCCAATCGCCGCGCCGCTGCACCTGCTCCAATTCGATGCGCGCCTGGTCGAGCTGCTCCTTCAGTTTATGGGCGCTGGCGAGCTTCTGCTTCTCGGCCTGCCATTGCGCGGTCAATTCCGCGGATTGCTGCTCGAGCTGGGTCAGTTCCTGCTCGAGCCGCTGCAGGCGCTCGCGCGAGGCGGGGTCGGTCTCCTTGCGCAGAGCTTCGCGCTCGATCTTCAACTGCACGATGCGGCGGTCGAGCTCGTCCAATTCCTCAGGTTTAGAATCGATCGTCATGCGCAATCGCGCCGAGGCCTCGTCCATTAGGTCGATCGCCTTGTCCGGCAGAAAGCGGTCGGTGATGTAGCGGTTGGCCAAGGTCGCCGCGGCGACGATCGCGCCGTCGGTGATCCGCACCCCATGGTGCAGTTCGTATTTCTCCTTGATGCCGCGCAGGATCGAGATCGTGTCCTCGACCGAGGGCTCGCCGACATAGATCGGCTGGAAGCGGCGCTCTAGCGCGGCGTCCTTCTCGATGTTCTTGCGGTACTCGTCCAACGTGGTCGCGCCGACGCAATGCAACTCACCGCGCGCCAGCGCGGGCTTGAGCATATTGGAGGCGTCCATCGCACCCTCGGCCTTGCCGGCGCCAACGAGGGTGTGCAGTTCGTCGATGAACAAAATGATGCCCTCGGCGCCCGAGGTCACTTCCTGCAACACCGCCTTGAGACGCTCCTCGAACTCGCCGCGGTATTTCGAGCCCGCCAACATCGACCCAAGATCAAGCGCCAGCAATTTCTTGTTTTTGAGGCTCTCCGGCACGTCGCCGTTGACGATGCGCTGCGCCAATCCTTCGACGATTGCGGTCTTGCCAACGCCGGGCTCGCCGATCAGCACCGGGTTGTTCTTCGTGCGGCGCGACAGCACCTGGATCGTGCGGCGGATCTCCTCGTCGCGACCGATGACCGGGTCGAGCTTGCCTTCCCGCGCAGCTTCGGTCAGGTCGCGGGTGTATTTTTTGAGGGCGTCGTAGCCTTCCTCGGCCGAGGCACTATCGGCCTTCCTGCCCTTGCGCACATCCTCGATCGCGCGGTTGAGGCTCTGCGCGTCCACCCGCGCCGCCGCCAGCGCCTTCGCCGCGCCGGTCCCGGCCGCCGCCGCTAACGCCAGCAACAGCCGCTCCACAGTGACAAAGCTGTCACCGGCGCGTTGCGCCAGCTGCTCGGCCTGTTCAAAGATCCGCGCCAATTCGGGCGACATATACACTTGGCCCGCCCCGGATCCCTCAACACGGGGGAGCCGGTCGAGCTCGGTGTCGACTGCCTGCAGCGCCGCCTTGGGGTCGCCCCCGGCAGCGCGAATGAGGTTGGCGCACAGTCCTTCGCTGTCCTCCAACAGCACTTTGAGCAGATGCTCCGGGGTCAGCCGCTGGTGGCCACGCCGCAGCGCCAATGTCTGCGCCGTTTGCAGAAAACCCTTCGCGCGATCGGTATATTTCTCGAAATCCATAACCCAAACTCCGTGTCCGCTTAGTGGCCCACTGCGCCGCCATCCATCAGACCGGCGGCTGGGTTTCGGGGATGAAGGTTAAATGGGACCGCCGGTCCGGCGCAGCAACCGGCTTACCATGTCTGTGCGGCTTATGAGTGCACCCGCTGAGTGCAGCCGCTCCTGCTTCCGAGCAGCCGGAGCGGCTGTTTTTATCTTTGACGGGTTAGTCCGCCGCTAGTTCCTTGGCGCTCTCCTGCGCGAAGGATTAGGCCGTGCTCGAGGAAGCCGTGCCGGACGTCTGATTGGCTTGCGCGGGCGACGTGTTGCCGGAACTCGAGTCGCGCTGCACCTCGATCCGGTGTTGCTTCTGCTGGGCCTCCTTCGGCTTCGGGATAGTGACAGTCAGGACACCATTTTTGAAGGTTGCCTTGACCTGGTTCGGGTCAGCGCCAAAAGGCAGAGGCAGGGAGCGTGAAAATGCACCATGGGTGCGCTCCCGGACGTGGTAGTTGTGCTGCTTGTCCTCGTGCTCCTCCTTGCGCTCCCCACGAATAGTCAACATATCGCCGGCGAGCATCACCTCGACGTTCTTCTCGTCAATGCCCGGGAGTTCCGCTGCGATGCGAATCTCGTTGTCGCTCTCGCTCACGTCGATTTTCGGCGCTGCCATGACCCCGAACGCGGGACTGCCGAAGCTCGGCAACCCGAAATCGCCGAAGGCAGTGTCGAAGAGCCGATTCATTTCACGGCGGAATGCCGAGAACGGATCCGCGCCCTCTCCCCACGGTGATAAAGACGTATTGCGCCAAGACGGTACCATGGACGTACTGGCCATCAGATCCTCCTTTATACGAACTCGAATGCACACTTGTTTTGCTTTTCGGGTCTTAACACGGGGGTTTGCGCGAGGTTCATTTCCGGCCGTTGACCCTAACTGACGGAGCGCGCTGTGCGTCGGAATTGAGCGGCGCAATGCACGCGGCGCTACGGCGGTGTTCCGGTGACTGAAATATTTCGTTGTGGTCAGGCGTTGTGGTCAGGCGGGGCGGCTGAGAAGATCGAGGCAGCCTTGCAGTATGTAGGCTGCTGCGACGCGGTCGACGATTGCGCCCCGGCGCTTGCGCGTGAGGTCGGCAGCAATCATCTCCCGGGTGACGGCGGCGGTGGAAAGGCGCTCATCCCACAAAACGGTCGGTAAGTCGCGTGTGGCGAGCAGGTTTCTCGTGAACTGACGCACGGACTGTGTGCGAGGTCCGTCGGTACCGGCAAGGGTAAGCGGCAAGCCGACAACAAGGCCGGCGACGCCATAAGCCTCGATCAGCTCCGAGAGGCGCGCCATATCCTCGCGAGAGCGGCGCCGGCGGATCGTTTCGAATGGCGTAGCGATAACGCGGCGCGTGTCGGACAAGGCAAGGCCGATTGTCTTGGTGCCGACATCAAGGCCCATGATTCGGCTCCCGGCCGGCATCATGTCGCGCAATTCCAAAGGATTGCTAAGGATCACAACCGATGATAGCTCGTTTTGCTCGTCAGTTCCGGAGCCCATGAAGAGTATGGCATTGGACAGAGCCACAATGGCCCGTATCGCAACCCTGGCGCGGATCAAGCTTCCCGAAGCCGAGTGGGAGCCGTTGGCCAACGAGCTCGCCCGCATCCTAACTTGGATGGAGCAGCTGAACGAGGTCGACACATCGGGGATCGCCCCGATGACGAGCGTGGCGGCGGCGCGCCTGCCGATGCGCGAAGACCGGGTGACCGAGGGAGGGGGACGCGAGGAAATCCTCGCCAACGCCCCGCGCACCGCTCGCGGGTTCTTTGTCGTCCCGAAGGTGGTTGAGTGAGCGACCCCTCGCTGCTTGCACTGACTCTTGCGGAAGCCCGGGATGGGCTGGCCCGCAAATCATTCTCCGCCCGCGAGCTGACGGCGGCCTATAACGACGCGGTCAGCGAGATCGAACCGCTCAACGCCTACATTACGCCCACCCCCGAACGAGCCCTGGAGATGGCAGGGGCGGCAGACCGGCGGCTTGCGAAGGGCAATGCGTTGCCGCTCGATGGCATTCCAATCGCGGTCAAGGACCTCTATTGCACGAAAGGCGTGCTGACCACCGCGGCATCCCACATCCTTGATAGGTTCTGCCCGCCCTACGAGTCGACCGTTACGGAAAAGCTGTGGCACTCCGGCGCGGTGATGCTCGGCAAGACGAACCTCGACGAATTCGCGATGGGCTCGTCGAGCACGACGAGCTTTTACGGTCCGGTCGAAAGCCCATGGCGCCGCCCGGGAGACAACAGACCTCTCGTCCCCGGGGGCTCGTCAGGCGGTTCGGCCGCCGCCGTTGCCGCCCGCGCTGCAGTCGCCGCCACCGGCACCGATACCGGCGGCTCCATCCGCCAGCCGGCGAGCTATTGCGGCATCGTCGGCCTGAAGCCCACCTATGGTCGCTGCTCGCGTTGGGGCGTCGTCGCGTTCGCCTCCTCGCTCGACCATCCCGGACCGATGACCCGAACCGTGCGCGACGCGGCGATCATGCTGCACGCAATGGCCGGCCATGATCCCAGGGACTCGACCTCGGCCCCGCTGCCGGTGCCGGATTTTGAAGCCGCACTAACGGGCGATATCCGCGGTCTGCGCGTCGGGATCCCCAAGGAATATCGGGCCGAAGGGATGTCGGCAGAGATCGAGGCTATCTGGCAGCAAGGTGCGAATTGGCTGCAGGGAGCCGGGGCCGACCCGGTCGAGATCAGCTTACCGATGACCAAATACGCATTGCCGACCTATTACATCATCGCCCCGGCCGAAGCCTCCTCGAACCTTGCGCGCTATGACGGGGTGCGCTTTGGCCTCAGGGTCGAAGGCGATAGCCTGGATGAAATGTACGAATTGACGCGGGCGGCAGGGTTCGGCCCCGAGGTGCGTCGCCGCATATTGGTCGGCACTTATGTCCTCTCGGCCGGTTATTACGACGACTATTACCTAAAGGCGCAGCGGGTTCGCAGCTTGATTGCACGCGACTTCGCCGCCGCATTCGAGCGCGTCGACTGCATATTGGCTCCGACCGCGCCATCGGCCGCGTTCGCGATCGGCGAGAACAGCGACGATCCCATCGCGATGTACTTGAACGATGTGTTCACCGTGCCGTCCTCCCTGGCCGGTTTGCCGGCGATCTCGGTCCCAGCTGGGCTTTCGCGCGACGGCTTGCCGGTCGGACTGCAGATCATTGGCCGGGCTTTCGATGAAGAGACCGTATTGCGGATTGCCTATGTGCTGGAGAGCGCCGCACAGTTCCGGCAAGTGCCGAGCTTTGTGGCCGGAGACAGACGATGATTGAGGGTGCCACAGGGCCGTGGGAGGCCGTGATCGGGCTCGAGGTCCATGCTCAGGTAGTCTCGAAGGCCAAGTTGTTCTCCGGCGCTGCAACCGATTTCGGCGCCGAACCCAATAGCCAGGTCTCGCTAGTTGACGCCGCGTTTCCGGGAATGTTGCCGGTGATCAACAGGTTTTGCGTCGAGCTGGCGGTCAAGACCGGGCTCGGGCTCGAGGCCGAGATCCGGCTGGAGAGTGTGTTCGACCGCAAGAACTATTTCTATCCTGACTTGCCCCCCGGCTATCAGATATCGCAATACCAACAGCCGGTGGTCGGACGCGGCAAGCTTACTCTGGACATGTCCGACGGCACGGTGCGCGAGATCGGCATCACCCGGGTTCATCTGGAGCAAGATGCGGGCAAAAGCCTCCACGATCAGCATCCGAGCCTTTCCTATGTCGACCTCAATCGGGCAGGCATTGCGCTGATGGAGATCGTCTCGGAGCCCGACCTGCGCAGCGCCGAGGAGGCAGGGCTCTATCTGCGCAAACTGCGCTCGATCCTGCGTTATCTCGGTACGTGCGACGGCAATATGGAAGAGGGCTCGCTGCGCTGCGACTGCAATGTCTCGATGCGCCGTCCGGGCGAACCCTACGGCACGCGGTGCGAGATCAAAAACCTCAATTCGGTCCGGTATGTGATGCAAGCGATCGAATACGAGGGGCGCCGTCAGATCGAGATCCTCGAAAAGGGGGGCGCGATCGAGCAGCAGACCCGCCTCTTCGATGTCGCGCGCGGCATAACACGGTCAATGCGCTCCAAGGAGGAGGCGCACGACTACCGTTATTTTCCCGATCCAGACTTGCTGCCATTGGTGCTCGACCCCGGCTGGGTGGCGCGGCTGCGCGCCGAGCTTCCTGAACTGCCTGACGCAAAAAAAGCACGTTTCGTATCGCAATATGGACTATCGCCGGACGATGCCGGCGTACTGGTTGCCGAGAAGGAGACCGCACTGTTTTTCGAGCGCGTCGCTACTGGGCGTGACCCAAAGGCGGCGGCTCACTGGATAATGGGCGATCTGTTCGGGGCCTTGAACCGTTTCGGCATCGGCATCGAAGCCTCGCCGGTCTCCGCCGAGCAATTGGGCGCGCTCATTGATCTGATTGCTGACGGCACGCTTTCGAGCCGGCTCGCCAAAGACGTCTTCGCCGAAATGGTAGCGACCAGGGCCCACCCCGCCTCGATTGTCGAGGCGAAAGGGTTGCGCCAAGTCACTGACCAAGGGGAGATCGCAGCAGCGATCGATGCGGTCCTCGCAGCGAACTCAGACAAGTTCGCCGAATACCGCGCCGGCCGTGACAAGCTTTACGGTTTCTTTGTTGGCCAGATCATGCGCGCTACAGCCGGCAAGGCCAACCCAGCGCTCGTCAACCGGCTTTTGAAGGAGAAACTGGCGCAATAGGCGCTGATCGGGGGCAGGAAATGAACCGTTGGACGCTGGACGAAATCCCGTGGGATCACCTGGATCACAGCAAGATCGATCCGGAAATTTTATCCCTCGTCAAGGCAGCAAGCCTCGTCGAATACAATGGGGGCGCCTACGCTCATCATCTGTGCCGGATTTTCGACGACGACCCCGAATTCCAGCAAAGCGCGCGGCGCTGGGGCGAAGAGGAGGTGCAGCATGGCAAAGCCTTGGCGCACTGGGCTGAGCTTGCCGATGGCGAATTCGATTTTGATGCGGCCTTCCGGCGGTTTCTCGCCGGTTACCGAGTCGATTTTGATTGTGAATTGTCGCGCCGGGGATCTCGGTCGGGCGAGATGATCGCGCGCTGCATGGTGGAGGTTGGGACGACCTCTTACTACTCCGTGCTGCGCGACGCGGCACAAGAACCGGTTTTAAAGGAGATCTGCCGTCGCATCGCGGCCGATGAAATTCGCCACTACAAGCTTTTCTACAAAAACTTGACGCGCTGTCTCGAGCGCGAACGTATCGGATTCTGGCGCCGACTGCGTGTTGCGGCCGGGCGGATTATCGAATCGGAGGACGACGAGCTCGCTTATGCCTATTATGCCGCGAACGAAATCTCGGAGCCGTATGACCGCGATCGCGCCAGGCGCGCCTATGCGCGGCGCACCTACGCGCTCTGCCGCGAGCATCACGTCGCTCACGGGGTTCCACTGATCTTAAGGACGATTGGACTGCGCCCCTATGGCAGGCTAGCGCGGCTAGGGAGCCGGCTCGCATGGAACCTGATGCAGTATCGGGCGAGCCAGCTGGCCAAGGCCGGCGCCTAGTCTAGATGACAAACCTGCGACCCTAAAACCCCGCCGCAGACCAGGACAGCACTACCCTAACAGCCTGCGAGCCTCTGCCAATTGCGTCCGTAACGAGTGCAGCAGGCGCGCTTCGGGTGTCGGTGCGCAATTGGTGTAGCCGGCGCCCAGCTCTCTGAGCTGGGCGGCATTGCGCGGATAAGCGGCGTGGCCGAGGGGCAGTGCAAGACGGGCGCCGGCGCCCTTTTTGACCGCATCGCGCACCCGGTCGATCGCTGCTACGAGTTTCGGGTCGTCCGGCTGGCCACTGACGCCGAGCGAGCGCGACAAATCCGACGGGCCCACCGCCAAGAGGTTGACGCCATCCACCGCCGCGATCTCTTCAATGCGTTCCACCGCGGCCATGTCTTCGATCATGCAGGCGAGCAAGATTTCCCGATTGGACGCCGTCATATGATCGACGAGCGGGATCCTTCCATAATCGGCGGCGCGGCTGCCGGCCGCCATGCCGCGCTCGCCGAGCGGCGGATAGCGTACCGCCCGGACCGCCTCCCGAGCGGTCTCGGCGCTGCTGACATGCGGCACCTGGATGCCTTGCACCCCCATATCCAATAACCGCAAAATGAAGGCTGGGTCGAAGCCGGGCGTGCGGACGATCGGCGTGATGCCGACACGCTCGGCCGCCATGACGGCGAGCTGCACGTCGCGCAGATCGTAGGCGGTATGCTCCATGTCGATGAAAGCGGCATCGAAACCCGCAAACCCGATGATTTCGACAATCTGTGGATCGGCGATCCCGCCGACGTGGGTGCCGAGAGCGAGACCGCCCTCGTCGAGTATGCGCTTGACCCGGTTCTCCTTCATGCTTTCCTCCCTCGAGTGGAAACCATTTTGGAACCGGGCACCGAGGTCGCGCAACAATGAGCTACGCGCCCTGTGGTAGATCGACCCGTCTCAATCTCTGTCTGCGAACCGGTCGGCGTTCTTCTTGTCGCGCTCTACCTCTTCTGCCAGTTCCTCGACCCCTTTGGGGTCGATTTTCTTCGCCTTGTCGATCAACTTCTCGCCGGCGTCCTTGTCGCCTTCGATGATTTTGTCCAAACCTTCCCCGGCGATGTCGTGAGCACGCTCGCGCTTGTCGTCCATGAGACTTTTTCTGCTGTATCAAATCGGGTTTCCTTTGCCTGAACAGGTCGGCTCGAAGCCGGTTCCACGTGACTGCGGCGAAGGCTAGGCGTTCGAGGCGAAACCGGCTATCAGCCTGTGGCAGGGCAACGGCGAGGGATGGTGGTGAACTCGATCGGTGAGAAGACGATAAGCTATGTCAAAGGTGTCGCGGCCGAAGCGCGGCGGGTCGAGACACCGTGCGGAGACGGCCACATGGTCTGGCGCGTATGGGGGAGTGGGCCTCCACTTGTCTTGCTCCACGGAGGGTACGGATCCTGGACACACTGGATACGCAACGTGCTTCCGCTGTCGCGCGCTTTCACCGTGGCGGCCCCTGACCTGCCCGGCCTCGG
>JAFASL010000396.1 GCA_019244535.1 Alphaproteobacteria bacterium | reverse complement strand
TTGCGATACAGGCCGAAAGACCGGTCGCAGCCGCGACCACCGCGGGCGACAGCGCCTCAGCCATCCTCGGAGGTGGGCACTTTAACGGCGGGGCTCCCGGAAGGTTCGGCCGCGAGCGATTGGTTCTCGGAGGCCTGGTCTCCGTGGGCCTGACCCGCGATCGGCCTGCGCGGTTCGCGCCGGATCGCCCAGCGGACCGTGGCACCGCCGGGCGGCACGGTCCCGCTCAATACCACCTGCTGCGTCCTGCGCGCCTCGCCGGAGCCGAGATAGATGCTTTCGCCGAGGCTCATCTCGCCTCCGGCAGCACGCAGCCGCCACACGATGCCGCTCGGCAGCCGCAGCAACACAGCGCTGACGTCTTGGACCAGCGATGCCTGAACCGAAGGGTGCAGATGGAAGCGCACCGCAAAGACCGCTCCGGGGAGACCGGTCAATCGATCCTCGCCGCGCAGATCCTCCCCGTCTGCGGAAAGGAACAGCTGGCGTGAATAGATAAGCCCGAAGCGCTCGCGATAGCCGTCATGGGTCGCCGACATCCACTGCTGGCCTTCGTGCTCGGCCCGCTCGCGCGCAACCGAAGTCGGGACGCGCCCGAGGGTGCCGTCCGCCCGGATTTCGACCGAGTTTGTATCGGCGACGACCATGACCGAATGCGCGGCGCTCGCCCGCGCGACCCGCCACCAATTCGGCTTGGGGCCGCGATACGCGCCGCAATTGACGATGATCCGCTCGCGCTCGTGGCTCAGTTCGAAGGACAGGGGGCCGGCATGAGCGTGACCGTCGAAACCGCGCGGCGGCGGTTTCCCGGTATCGATCAGAACCATGCTCTTGAACGCCTGCAACCGGTCGAATCCAGTATCAGGCGCATGCGACGGCGCGCGCCCCTTGCTCTCGGAGCGGGTCAGAACGAGGTCGATCAACACCCCGTCTTCTTCGAGGGCGTCGTTGAACAGCGCCAAGCGGCGGTCGCCGTGACGGAAAAAGCGCAGCATCGGCGCCATCCGTTCGATGGCATCTTTCAGCGCCGCGGGGACCTGGCTATTCGCCGATCGCAGCACCGCGCGCGTGTCGATTAGATCCTGCAACACCTGCAATTGCAGCGAAGGGCAGCGCGAGATATGCCCGCCATCGGGCAGGATTTGCACCGAAAGCTCGCGCTCGAGGCTCTTCAGCACCCTCGCCATTCGCGCCTCGGGGCTGCCCAGCACCACCATGCCGGTAACCAGCCCTTTAAAGGCGCGCAGCCGGCCGGCGCCACCCGCCTCACGGGCGGCGGTGCGCGCGAGATGCCGCAGCTGACCAACTAGGCTCGTCAACACTGCGCGGCGCAACGGGTCTTCCTGCTCACGCCTTACGATTTCGTCGAAATGCGCTATCCAGGAAAAGATCCGCGTCGCCACCACATCGGATCGCCATGCGATGCCGGTCGATGCGGTATTTTCCACTATCCAGCTATGCACCAGTTCCCGCGCGGCTTCGCGCGCAACACTCCCCGCAGCCGCGGCATCGGCCAGCCACCCAAACCCATGCCATGCGGCGAGCCATTCCGATCCCGCCGACGGCGGAGACCAGCGCGGCGCCGGAGCACGGACAAACTCGCCGGCGAGCTCGATCTCGCCGGCGGCAATGGCCGTGCCGAGCTTTGCGTCACCCGGCCAGCGCTGTGCGATTCTCAGCTTCAGGTCGGCCGGCACCCGGCCGACCAAAGCATGCCGGTAAAATGGACCGCTAGCGAGTGCCTGGATCCCATTCCGGCGCAATCGCGCCAGCAGGCCGGGCGAATCGGATCCGGGTCGACGCCCAGTAATCGTCCCTCTACCCTTGCCGTCTCCGCTGGCGGCCGCAGTCATTCCGATGCCGCACGCTGGCAGGCTTGGACCGGCCAAGCCCTGGCCCGGTCACCAAAAGCTGGCCGGAAAAGAAACCCCATGCGGTTTGGTAACAAGGAAACCGGCCGGTCGCAAGCCGTCGAGGCTCCGGCAGGCGCTCACCGCCGGTGGATCAGGTATCGAGCTTGACCAGCCTGGCGCAGTAGAACCCGTCGATGCCGTCATACTGGCCAAAATGGCACGGTAGGGTTCGTAAGTCTCCCTCCGGGGTAATCCATTCCGGTTCCGCCCCGACCTCGCCGGGTTCGATTTCACGCCGCTCGACGGGCGCTCCGTCATAGAGCAGCGATTCGATGCGCTTCTGGCCTTCTTCCGGCTCCAGCGAGCAGGTGCAATAGACCAGCGTGCCGTGCGGCCGAAGCATCTCGATGGCCGCCCGCAACAAATTCTCCTGGACGGCGGAAAGCCGGGCCACATCCTCCGGCATTTTAAGATGCGGCACGTCCGGGTGTCGGCGGATCGCACCGGTCGTGCTGCACGGCGCGTCGAGCAGCACCGCCTCGACCGGACTGGACGGGCGCCAAGTCAGCGCGTCCGCTCCGACCGCATCGACAGCCAAATCGAGCCGCTGCAGGTTTGCGACGAGCCGCTGCAAACGGCGGGTCGAGCGATCGACCGCAGTCACTCTCGCACCGGCAGTCGCGAGCTGCGCGGTTTTGCCGCCCGGCGCAGCGCACAAATCGATCACCTCGCACCCGGCGATGTTGCCAAACAGCCGCGCCGGCAGCGCCGCCGCGGCATCCTGGACCCACCAAGCCCCCTCGACATAGCCGGGCAAGGTCGCGAGCGCGCCGCCAGCAGGCCGGCGCAAGGTCCCGGTGGGCAGCAGGACCCCATCGAGCATTGCCCGCCAATTCTCGTCACCGTCCCGCAACGTCAGATCTAGCGGTGCTTCCTTCAAATGCGCCGTGGCGATCGCCCGCGCGGTACCTTCACCATAGGCCCCGCTCCACGATTTCCACAGCCAATCCGGCGTGTTCAGCCGGGGAGCGTCCTGCGCCTCGACCCGTTCCGCGCCTTCGACGCTCAATCGCCGCAACACGGCGTTCACCAGCCCCTTATGCGATACAAACCCTCGGCTTTGCGCGATATCGACGCTGGTCGCCACCGCGGCGTGCGGCGGCGTGCGCAAGAACAGAAGCTGTGCGACACCGAGCCGCAGGATGTCCTGCACGAGCGCCGCGCGGGGCGCCAGAGGCATATTGAGGCAATCGGCAATCAAAGCGTCGATCTGGCCGAGTCGGCGCAGCACCGTAGCTACCAGGAGACGGGCAAACGCCCGGTCTCGGCCCAAAAGCCGGTGCATCGCCGCGCTCTCTTCGATCGCGTCGTCGAGCGGTCGCTTGCGGCGGAGCACCGCACAAATCAGATCAAGCGCGACATGGCGCGCAGTCGGCACTTCGGACATCAAAGTACTGAGAAAGCCATTTACCGGGCGGCACCCGATCAGAGGATGTTGCCCGCGCCAACGTCTCGCATCAACCTTTGTTCCGGCCCCGTGAAATCAACTCTTGCATGCAGTCCCAAACATTTGGCCCGGGGTGGCCTCAGGAGTAGAAAATTCGTGAGGATCGAGGTTGCGCTGATCGTGGTCGGTTGGCCAACTGTGTGAAGGGAATCCCGGGATCGAGGATAACGATGAGCTGCACACTGGGCGCGCCCCTGTCGCAGGCCGGTGGTATCACGATTGCCGGGCTCGATCTGGCGCGGCCGCTGCCGCCAGTTCTACGGGAGCAGATCCGAGCGGCGCTGCGCGACCATCACGTTCTCGTATTCCCCAACCAGACGCTAAGCCGGGAGGACCAGTTCGCGTTTACAGCCAATTTCGGTGCAGTCGAGCACCATGGAGGGCGCAGCGGGCAGACCAAGCGTTACGCGGCCGCACATGTGATCACCAATCTCGACGATAAGGGCAATCCTGTGGACCGATCCGCCTCACCGGTCAGCAACTATCATTGGCACACAGACAAACCATACTACCCGATGCCCCCAATGCTGACCGCGCTCTATGCGGTCGAAGTGCCACCGCTCGGCGGCGACACGGAATTTGCCAACACAGCCCTGGGCTACGCCGCGTTGCCGGAAGCGGCGAAGCAGCGCATCGAGGGACTTCGAGTAGTATTCTACTGGGGGGCGGGCGCCCGCAGATCGGAGACCAACGCGCGCACACCGGCGGAATTGCGCGAACACCCCGGGGTCGATCATCCGCTCGTGCGAACACATCCGGAGACCGGACGCAAAGCGCTGTACCTCGGCAATCACGCCTCTCACATCCTCGGAATGCCCGAACCCGAGGGAAGCACGCTCCTCGATACCCTCCTGGAGCACACGACCCGGCCGCAATTTGTATATGCTCACCGCTGGCACGCGGGCGATCTGGTGATGTGGGACAATCGCTGCCTTCTCCACCGGGCGGTGGCAAATTACGAAATGGGCCGGGACCGGCGCATCATGCACCGCAGTGTGGTCCGCGGCACGGTGCCGGTCTGATCTGCACGCCCCGCTTTTTGCCGCCCCAGCATGACGCGCCGGGCACCTCTCGGCTTGCTGGTTCTGGTGGCCGCGATCACGCCGGCGGCGCTGCACATGCCAGTGCCATCGTTGCCGCTGCTTGCCATCGTCTTTGCCGCGCCCGCCGGCTCGGTTCAGCTGGTACTGACACTCTTCCTCGCCGGCATCGCGGTCGGGCAGCTCGCCTACGGCCCGGTTTCCGACCGCTTCGGACGACGGCCTGTGCTCATCGCCGGGCTCGGCTTGTTTCTGGCCGGGACGATTGTCTGCGGGCTGGCTTGGTCGCTGCCGATGCTGATCGTCGGCCGCGTGATCCAGGCTTGCGGCGGATGCGCCGGCATGGTGCTGGGCCGGGCAATTGTGCGCGATCTTTTCGACCGCGAACGTTCGGCGAGCGCCATTGCGACCATTACGATGGCAATGAGCCTGGCTCCGTCGATATCACCGGCGATCGGGGCATACCTCGCCGAATGGGTCGGGTGGCGCGCCGATTTTGCGTTGCTCGGCGCTCTCGGTGCCGTGGTCTTGGCTTTGACGATCGCACGCCTCGAAGAAACCCATTACCGGCTGATGCCGGCCAGCCTGTCAGCAATGTCTCGATCTTTCGTGCTGCTGCTGCGTTCGCCGGCGTTCCTCGGCTTTGCTTTAACGACCGCTTTCACGAGCGCCTCCTGGTTTACCTTTCTCGCGAGTGCGCCCTACCTTTTGTCGGAAGTACTGCACGAGCCGCCGAGCACCTACGGGCTGATGATCCTGATGCCGATGGCCGCTTACATCGTCGGCAATGCCGCCGTCGCTCGTCTGTCCGTGGCCATCGGCAGCGGACCCCTTCTGATTCTCGGTCTGGCGCTCTCCCTCGCCTCCGGAGCAATGCTGGCCGCCTGGTGCTTTGTCGAACTGTCGCCATGGGCGCTGTTCCTGCCGATGGCGATCAGTTCCATTGGCAACGGGTTGAGCCAACCTCCGGCGCTTGCGGCCGGGCTAAGCGTCTATCCTCGCATCGCCGGCACTGCTTCGGGGCTGCTCGGGTTCTTGCAGATGATGATCGCCGCCCTCGGCACGTGGCTGATTGGCCGGCTCCCGCAGCAGAGCGCCGTTTCGATGGTCATAGTGGTCGTCGCATCGCTGGCCCTCGCTCTGGTCTTTGGTTTCAAAGCCGTGCGGTCGCTCGCGACGAAGGCACGGCCAGTTCTACCGGCGCCGGTCGGCCGGGAGGCCAGCAGCCGGCCTTGACCTCCGTTTTCGCTCTCATCTTGCCTCGCCGGGTGCGAGGATCATGCTGTCCGGGCTGAAGTAGATCGAGAGGGGATCATCTCATGAGCAGCATCGACGAAACCCACGATCCGCGGCGCACCAGCTGGGTTGCTTCGGCGCAAGGCCACCCCGAGTTTCCGATCCAGAACCTCCCGCTCGGCGTGTTCAGCCCGCCCAACGGCTCTCCGCGGGGCGGCGTCGCGATAGGGGACCAGATTTTCGATCTGCAGGCCGGACTGGAGGCAGGGGTCTTTTCCGGCGCCGCGGCGGCTGCGGCTGAAGCGGCGGCTGGAGCGGCTCTGAACCGGTTGATGGCTTTGGGCGGGAACCCGCGGATCGCACTGCGGCGGCGCCTCTCGGAGCTGCTGTCGGCAGACGGCGCCGAGCGGCGGAAAGTCGAGCCGCGCGCCGGACAACTGCTCCACAATGCGGCCGATTGTACGCTGCATCTCCCGGCGGCGATCGGCAGCTTCACGGATTTTTTCGCCGGCATCCACCACGCGAGAAACGGCGGCATGCGGCGCGATCCGAACAATCCGCTCAACCCCAATTACAAATACGTGCCGGTCGCCTATCACAGCCGGGCCTCCTCGGTCCGGCCCTCGGGTGTGCCGATCCGCCGTCCGAGCGGACAACGAAAAGCAGCCGAGGATGACGCCCCGATCTTCGGGGCGGCGCAGAAGCTCGACTATGAGCTCGAACTCGCGGTGTGGATCGGACCCGGCAACGAACTCGGCCAGCCGATCCCGATCGCCGAGGCCGGAGAGCACGTGTTCGGCCTCGGTCTCGTCAACGATTGGTCGGCACGTGATGTTCAGGGTTGGGAATCGCAGCCGCTTGGGCCGTTTCTCGCCAAGAATTTCGGCACGACCGTCTCGCCCTGGGTGATCACGACCGACGCGCTCGCCCCGTTTCGCATCGCGCAACCGCCGCGGCCGGCCGGCGATCCCCGGCCGCTGTCCTATCTTTGGGACGAGACCGACCAGGAAACCGGAGCCTTTGACATCACGCTGGAAGCCATGCTGATGACCGAGGGCTTGCGTGCGAAGGGTTTGCCGCCCCATCGGATGTCGGCCAGCAACACGACAGACCTCTATTGGACGCTTGCCCAACTGATAGCGCACCACACCTGCGGCGGGTGCAACCTTGGCCCCGGTGATCTATTCGGCACCGGGACGATTTCCGGACCGACGCTCGAAGGCTACGGCAGCCTTATGGAGCTTAGCGGCGACGGCCAGCGGCAGATAACGCTTGGCTCAGGGGAAACCCGCACCTTCCTCCAGGACGGTGACGAAGTGATCTTCCGCGCCCACTGCCGCAAGGCCGGTTGCGTACCGATCGGCTTCGGCGAGTGCCGCGCCCGGATTGCATAGCGATACAACGGATGCCGCCGGATCTCGAAACGGCCGCGACCAGCCTCCGGGGCTCCGCTGTGAACGGGGCGGCCGGTGAGGCAACCGCTTCGCCTGGATTGCTTGCTGGGGTGTGTGCCCGGGCGGTAAGTTAGCTGTTCGAGCGGGCGTGGCGGAATGGCAGACGCGGCAGACTCAAAATCTGTTGTCCGAAAGGACGTGGGAGTTCAAGTCTCCCCGCCCGCACCATTGATCCCAAGGCTTGAACCCCAACCAAACCGAAGCCCTGGCCGTCAGGGCGCGGTCTGACCACCCCGAACGTGAATTCCCCGAGGCTGAACGCCCCGGGCCAATGCGGCCTGCGCCCGGGCAGTTCGGCCAAGCGCCAGGGGGCGGCGCACCGGGAAACCCGCCCGCGACGCCGCCGCTGCCGGCCGACACTTCTTCACGGGACTCCCGCCCCGCAGCCGCGCTCATCGATCGGCCTCTGATTTGCTCGCCGAGACGAGTTCGAGAGCCAAGACACCGAAGAACCCGCCGCAGCAAGGATTGTCTCTGCAGTGGACGCAGCACCAGGAGCCGCTCGACGTATTCGAGCCGCAGGCGCGCATTGCGTGACCGCTGGTCGAGTTCGGCCCTCGTCGCGCTCCGCTCCGACAAATCGGTTCTCGGCATTATCGTCCTCCGCGTCAAAACACCTGGGATCAGCCCGATGCCGATAAGATGATGCGCGGGGCTCGATAGGGGTGTGAGCTACCTCACATTGGCAAAAGTTTTTCACGATCTGGTAATCAGCCGCCGTAACGCAGCCGGTACCAGGCGAGTCCGATCAATTCGTGAAGCGCATAATAACTCTCGAGCAAGGCCGGGACCTGCGGCAGAAAGGCTCCGACGGAGAGAGGCGGGCTCGCGATTTCCAGGGTAGGGGCCGGGACCACCGGGTAATCAACGGCTTCGAAACTCCACAACACGCGCGCCATGTCCCAGGGATGCGCTACGACAACAGCGGAAGCAATGCCCGCGCCACGCAGGATCTCTGCGGAGAATAGGGCGTTTTCGAAGGTGTTCCGCGAGCGCTCCTCCCGCCACCGCACGGGGATGCCGAAATCTTCTTCCAGAACGTTGCCCATCAGTGCCGCAAATGGGGGACCGGGAGTGCCCGTCGGGCCGCCGCTTACCAGCACCGGGAGCTTTAGCCGCCGCTGCTGTCGCGCCGCTTCGGCAAGGCGCTCGAGGGTTAAGGGCCCAACGGTGTCCGGCTTACCGGGAATGCCGCTGCGCCGAGCGTCGGCCGACACGACTACAATCGCGCCCGGCGCCGCGGCGGAGGGGAGCCTTGGCTCGGCACTTGCGACCGCCTCGACAGATCGGATCAAGGCAGCGGCGGTGACCGGCATTGCGAACAGGTAAAGAGTGCCGATCGCCGCGGTTGCAAGCACCAGCCCAAGCGGCCTTCGCCGCCAAGCGATCAAAACGCCGATCATCGCCAGCAGAATGAACAGATTAGGCGGGATCAGAGAGGAATAGGAGAGCCAGGACAAGGTTATGGCGCCCGGTCTGTATCAGACGAGCCGAGCGCCACCTGCGCGCTGCAGCCGGTGATAGATCCTCGCCGCCCGGCCCCTCAGACCGAGCCGCAGACCGTGCAAGGTCCGTGGATTGGATGCCATTATTCCGCACCTCTCGCGCCGCTTCGGGAGCCACATCCTTTTATAGGGATCGTCGCCCCGGCCCAGGCTGATTTCGCGAGGGCGATCTTCGCCAAGCACACGCTCGAACATATCCATGGTCAGAATCGTGCCGAGCGAGAGCGCGTCAAAGCGTTCGTCGTGCGCCAGCTTGCAAATGTAAGCCCGGCCGCGCCACACGATCCAGAACTGCGCGGCTGCCGGGGCTCCGTCCAGATAATAGATGCCGAGCCGCAACGCCCGCAGCCTCGCAGCCAACCGTATCAGTTCGGGAACAAAGGCGGGGAACGACTCCGGCGGCTTCCAGCTCGCCTCATAGACGGTCTGATAATCGGCGATCGCCTGATCGATATTTTTGTCATCGTCGGCAAAGAACCGCTTCGCCAGTCCTTTGGTCTCGTGGAGCTTGCGGCGTTTCCGGCGCCAGGTGTTGCGCAATTCCGCAGGCCGGGCGGCGAGATACTCCGTAAAGCTCAGCCCGTCGGTCTCTTCGTACCATGTCCCGGAACTGAGCGTGCGCTCGACGAGCAGGCCCGCGCGGCGCAGGGCGCCGGTAAGCACCGCGAAGCTCGGGTCTGCCGGGTCGAGCTCCGACAGGGTCAGGCAATCCCAATGGGGCCTCTCGCCGAAGATTTCCGACAGGATCGCGGGAAGCGAATTTTGCAGATCCGTCGCGGAGCGACAAAGCAGCCCGTGCTCCAGGCTGTGCGCATTGGTCAGGCTTTCAAGCCGCCTTGCGTAGCCAGGTTTCGGGGCTTGCAGCACCACCGCCGTCGCCGAGCCGGGTCGTTCATCGGTATAGACGCGGATCTCCGCTCCCGAGGGCACGCCATGTCGCGCCACCAGGTCGTACCAGGCCGGAAGCTGAAAGAAACTCTCCGGATCGCCTCGGAACGCGCCGGCGACCCCGCTGGGGAGTCGGCGAAAGTCTGGATTTATGTAAAGTGGCATCGGACGAGGACGGCCTCGTCAGGCGTTCCCGGGCAACACAGCGTGCGAATCCTCACATTCACGACTTTATATCCGAGCGCAGTCCAGCCCCAACACGGGATCTTCGTCGAGACACGCCTGGTCAAGCTCGTCGAGAGCGGCGCGGTTACCGCCCGGGTCCTGGCGCCCTGTCCGTGGTTTCCGCTCGGGTCCAGGCGGCTCGGCCGCTACGCTATTTTTGCCCGGATCCCTCGCGAGGAGGTCCGCCACGGGCTGCAGGTCGATCACCCGCGTTATCCCGTGCTGCCAAAGATTGGGATGAACATTGCTCCAGTTCCTCTGTTCGCCGCGGTTTCATCCTTGGTGCGGCGGCAAATCCGCGAGGGCGCCGACTTTGATCTGATCGATGCGCATTATTTTTACCCTGACGGGGTCGCGGCCGTGCTGCTCGCCTGCGCGATTGGCCGGCCGGTCGTGGTGACTGCGCGAGGGAGCGACCTGAACATTCTGGCGCGGCATCCGATCCCGCGTCGGTGGATCCAATGGGCGGCGCGGAGAGCCGATGGATTGATTGCAGTGTCGAGCGCCCTGAAGCAGCGCCTGGTGGAGCTCGGTATCCCGGCGGGGCGGGTTCGCGTGCTGCGCAATGGGGTGGACCTCACCCGGTTCCGCCCGCACGACCGCAGCACCGCGCAGCACGCGCTCGGCATGGCACGCCGGACGCTGCTCGCCGTTGGCAATCTCGTAGCGCTCAAGCGCCATACGCTGATGGTCGAAGCACTCGCGCAGCTGCCGGATTTCGAACTCTTCATCGTTGGCGAAGGACCGGAGCGAGGGGCAATCGAAGAGACGGCGCGCCGGTTCGACGTCGCTGGCCGTGTCCGCCTCCTTGGTCGAGTGCCGCAGGACCGGCTGCCTCAAATCTACAGCGCCGCCGAATTTCTTCTGCTTGTATCGGCCCACGAAGGGTGGCCGAACGTCCTCCTCGAGAGCATGGCCTGCGGAACCCCGGTCGTCGTCTCCGATATGGAAGGCATCACCGATATCGTCGGTGCGGTCGAAGCCGGACGCGTTGTTGCCGATGTCACGCCGAGCCGGCTGGCCGACACGATCCGCCATTTCGCCGCCGCTCCGCCGACCCGCGAGCTCACCCGCCGTTACGCGGAGCAATTCGACTGGCAGAGTACGACGGAAGGGCAAATCGCACTTATTCACGAGGTGCTGGAGCGTCGGTCGAAGGCGTTGCGGGCCGCAGAACGCATTGCCTAATTCTTGAGGACGCGCTGGTAGACGGCGCCATAGCGCTCAACACTCTGCGCCCAGGAACGCTCGCTATCGATGAATTCGAGCGCCTGCGCGCGGATGCGCGGCCAGAAACCGCGGTCGGCCAGCGCGGTCAGCACGCCCTCGGTCAGATGCCGGGGCGCGTCCGGCGGAAACAGATAGCCGGTCTCCTTGTCGCGGATCAGTTCTCTATGGCCGCCGACGCTCGAAGCGACGACGATCCGTTCCTGCGCCATCGCCTCGAGCGGTTTCAGCGGCGTCACCAATTCCGTCAGCCGCGTCGAAAGGCGGGGGAAGACGAACAAGTCGGCGAGATCATAGTAACGCCGCATTTCGTCATGCGGTATCCGCCCGGCGAAGACGACACTCTCGTCTAGGTCGAGTTCGCGGGTGAGGGCCCGCAGATTGTCTTCCTCCGGCCCACCTCCGGCGAGCAGGACGGCGATGGCCGGCTGATGTCGGCGGATTTCGGGAACTGCGCGCAACAGCAGATGCAAACCTTCGTAGGAATAGAAAGAACCGAAGAAGGCGAGAACAGTTTTGCCGCAAAGACCCAACCGAGTTGCGAGCGCGTGATCGGGAACCCCCGGCCCGCTGAAGAGGCTGCGATCGACGGCATTCGGGATTACTGTAATTTTGTTGCCGGAGACGCCGCGCGCGATCGCATCCGACCGCAGCCCCTCGCAGATTGTCGTCACCGCGTCCGCCTGATGGAGCGCGCGCGTCTCGATGAACCGCGTCGCCGCGTAACGCAGCGTCGCCTTGCCGTGGGTCCCGTGGTTTACCGCCGCGTCCTCCCACAGCGCGCGGATTTCGTAGACGACGGGGATCGCATGTCGGCGTCCCGCCCGAAGGGCGGGCAGGACATTGAGCACCGGAGAGTGGGCATGGAGGATCTCCGGTCGGAACTCGGCGATCACCTCGTCGAGACGACGGTTGAGGTCTTCGATAATTTTCAGCTCGCGCAACCACGGTAACTTGGCGACAGGGCCGATCGGCGTTGGGGTCCTTAAAAATTCCCATTCGCCGATCTGCTCGCGGGCGGGCCCGGGCGCGTAATGCTTGCCGCTCGTCAGCAGCACCGGTTCCCAGCCGAGCGCCCGCTGCTGGTTGACGATGGCGAGGGTACGGTAGACATAGCCGCTATGCAGTGGCAGTGAGTGATCGAGAATATGCAGAATTCGCATTACCGAGGCGATTTGCGATCGTGATTGCCGGTCAATATAGCAGGATCGCTTGGAAAGACCTGAGCTACCGTTAACGAGCAAGCCTCGCCGTATCGAGCTCCACAGCGAGGCCCTCCCGCCGTTACCCTTACTGGAGTGCCAATGGCGCCGGCTCGAAGCTGTCGGAAATGCCTCGTTCTTCACATCATGGCACTGGATGGGCACGCTACTTGCCGCGTTGCCGCCGACGAGCCGACCCAAGCTGTTGCGCGGCTGCGCGAACGGCGCGACGGTTGCCCTGGCGTTGCTCGGCGCCGATGATACCCGTCGGCGGCACGGATTGGTTCGCTCCCGCGGACTTTTTGTGAACGAAACTGGTGACCCACGCTTCGATTCGTTGACAATCGAGCACAACGGCATCCTTGCGGCAGCCGAGTGGGAGCTCTCCATCTGGAGCGAGCTCGTTTCTTGGTTCGCCGGCTTGCACGGCGAGGCGGACGAACTGCACATCGGCGGCTCGTTGCGCCGTTTGCCAGAAGCCGCAATCCACAGATATGGGCTCGGATGCCAGGAAACATCGGTTCCGTCCTACTCGGTCGATCTCTCGCGGCTCCAGCCCAGCGGCGGCGAACTCTACCCGGTGCTAAGCGCCAATGCGCGCCAACAGCTCCGACGCGCGGTGCGGCATTTCGAGCGGTTCGGCGCGCTGCGTCTCAGCGAAGCGGCAAACACGGCGGAGGCGTTCAGCTTTTTCGATGCGATGAAGCGGCTGCATTGCGCGTCTTGGGAGCGGCGCGGCAAGCCGCATTCCTTTACCGGCGAGTTCTTCGAGCCGTTTCATCGGCTGTTGATCGAGCGAAGCTTCGACGCGGGGGGGACACAGCTTCTCCAAGTCAGCGCCGGCGACCGCGTCATTGGCTATCTCTATAACTTTCGGTTAGGCAATCGTGTCTATGCTTACCAGAGCGGGTTCGACGATGCCGACAGCCGCGAGCGGCCTGGTGTCGTCACGCACTTTCTGGCGATCCGGCACGCCTTCCGATCGGGGGCGCAGGTTTATGATTTCATGGCAGGTCACAATCGGCTGAAGGCGAGTTTTGCGACCCAGTGCGAACCGATGCTGTGGCAGATCGTTCAGCAACGCCGGCTCGCCTTTCGGCTGGAGCACCTCGCACGTCGTTTGAAGCAAACTCTGGTACAGTCGCACTGAACCCCTCACCTCGCCTCTTCCTGATGTGGGGATAGGAGCACGGCGCGGGGGTTAAACGAACCGGGCGGACAGCTCGCAAAAGAGGCCTTATGTCGATCCTTGTCACCGGCGCTGCCGGGTTCATCGGTTTTCATGTCGCCAGGGCGCTGCTGGAGCGCGGCGAGCGGTTAATCGGGATCGATAATCTTAACCATTACTACGATGTACATCTTAAAGAGGCACGGCTCGCCCAGCTGCAGGCGTTTTCAGGCTTTTGCTTTGCCAAACTGGACATCGCCGACCGCAATGGGGTGTTCGCTCTCGTCAAGCAGCACAACGACTTGCGCAGCATCATCCATCTAGCCGCGCAGGCGGGCGTCCGGTACTCGCTGGAGAACCCCTATGCCTATATCGACGCCAACGTCACCGGGACCCTCGTGATCTTCGAGGCGGCGCGGCGGCTCGGGCAGTTGACCGGGATCACCTATGCCTCTTCCTCCTCGGTCTATGGCGCCAATCGGAACCAGCCTTTCAGCGTTGACGATCGGGTTGACCGGCCGGTCTCGCTCTATGCTGCGACAAAGCGCAGCTGCGAGCTGATCGCGCATACCTACAGTCACTTGTATGGGGTGCCTGCGACAGGGTTACGGTTCTTTACCGTCTACGGCCCTTGGGGCAGACCGGATATGGCGGCGTTTTTATTCACCAGAGCAATTCTCGCTGGAGAACCGATAAAGGTGTTCAACGAAGGCCATATGGCCCGCGATTTTACCTATATCGACGACATCGTGGCGGGTACGATCGCAGCACATGATTTGCCCGCAGCCACGCAGGACGGCGTTTCTCACCGGATCTACAATCTTGGCAATCATCGCCCTGAAAAGCTGCTCGACTTTATCGCCGCCCTCGAAAGAGAGCTCGGCCGTACAGCCGAGAAGCAGCTCTTACCTCTGCAACCAGGCGACGTGCCGGAAAGCTTTGCAGATATCGAGGCCTCTCGCCGTGATCTCGGCTTTGAGCCGAAAACCACGATCGAAGTCGGGCTCGCGCGATTTGTTCAGTGGTACAAACAGTATTACCGGGTGAATTGATCGGCCTTCGATGGAAAATGGATTTGCAGTCATCGGGCTCGGTTATGTCGGTTTGCCCGTCGCCCTCGCCCTGGCAAAAAAATTCGAGCCGGTCGTCGGCTTCGACATCTCGGGACCGCGGATCGCTGCTCTGCGCCGCGCCGAGGACACGACCGGCGAGGTCACTCATGCGGCGTTGCGCGAGACGAGGCTGAAATTCAGCGATAACCCGGATAGGCTCGACGGGGCCAGCTTTTTTATTGTCACGGTTCCGACGCCGATCGATGCCGAGCGGCGGCCAGATCTTTCGCCTCTCGAAGCCGCCTGTGCCCTGATCGGACCCCATTTGCAAAAAGGGGCGGTCGTGGTTTTCGAATCCACCGTCTATCCGGGTCTTACGCGCGAGTTCTGCGGACCGCGCCTTGCTGCCGCTTCGGGCCTCAAGCAAGGGATCGACTTCAAGCTCGGCTACTCGCCCGAGCGGATCAACCCGGGCGACAAGCAGCACCGGCTTGAAACAATCGTCAAGATCGTCGCCGGCGAAGACCGGGAGACCTTGGAGCGCATCGCCGGCGTCTACTCGCGCATCGTCGATGCCGGAGTCTATCGCGCCTCCTCCCTCGAAGTCGCCGAGGCGGCAAAAGTCATCGAGAACACACAGCGCGATCTCAACATCGCGCTGATGAACGAGCTGGCGATCATCTTCGATCGGCTCGGTATCCCCACGAAGGAGGTCTTGCAGGCGGCAGGCACGAAATGGAACTTCCTGCCGTTTACGCCCGGCCTGGTCGGCGGGCACTGCATCGGCGTCGACCCTTATTATCTGACCGCACGGGCGGAGGCGGCCGGTTATTACCCGCAGGTCATC
>JAFASL010000451.1 GCA_019244535.1 Alphaproteobacteria bacterium | reverse complement strand
AGGGCATCAAGTGTTGGCGTCAGACCGCTAGCTCCCGAACTTCACCTCCAATATTGTCGGAGGGATGAGATATCAGGAAGGCGACTTTCATTTTACCATCAAGGTGACAGTTGGTCTGAATTCAAGAGTATACCGCGCTTGGGAATCGCTCCCTCGGCTCAGTAACCTTTTCTCCGATGACTAGTAAATCATCTCCTCTATTCTGAAGATATCCACCGGTGTCACGCAATATTTCGAGCGCTTCGGGTACCGGATCTGCAAAGAGATCCTCGGTCCAGAGCTTCCGGATTTTGAAACCAGCACCATGCAGCAATGATGTAATTTGCCTCGGATCGTATTCGATATTGTGTTTACCGAGCGATCGAGTACGAGAATATTGCATATAGAAATGGGGTGCATAGCCGCGGTGAATTTGCAGCACATTCCTTGCGGATGTGCTATTAGGGGTAGTCAAAAAAACCAGACCCGATTGTTTGAGTACCCGGTTGATCTCGCAGAGCATCGCCATCGGATCTTTTTCAAGATGCTCAATGACCTCGAAACAAAGGATGAGATCGTAAGTGCTGTCTGCTACGGGCAATTGTTCGTCTTCTAAATTGGTATTGAAGCAGCGCCAAGTCCGGGTCGTCCAATCACGGGGAAGTTTTACCTCCGCAATCGGGTCGCCTGCTCGTTTGAGGTCCGTGAAATCGACATGTGCGAATTTGAACATATCCTTCAACACGAGAGGAAAGAAAAAGGTTGTCCCTATTTCCAAAGCCGAGTCATATTCGCCGCCACGCAGGTATTCATGGTGGGGCATGTGTCGTATGACGTGCAAATACCGAGGTATGTGAGCAACTAAATGAGATTGCTCGAATATTCCAGCGAGCCGTAAAAGCTTAATCGCGTCCGGGTGGCAATCCTCCGGCGGAATAACTCGGGCATTTGGTAGGGTCATTTCGTCGTGGTCGTCGCCGGACCCGCGAATAGAGTGACGCGTCTGCGGCGGCTTCTGTCTCAGACTGGGCTGATATGCGGTCGAACGGGTTGGCCTGGCTGCGTTCATCGTTCTTTCCAATCGGGTAGGGGTTTCGTTTGCGCACTACTATGCTCGAGCGCCGCGATGCGGCGCTCGAGGTCGGTGTAGGCGCTGCCGCACCATTCGGGCACCGATAAGAGCGTGATGCGGGCGAGGCTCTCGATATTGTCGAGGCGCTCCATCGTCTCGATCATCCGGCGCCGCATCAGGCCGAGCATCGCGAGCACGCCGAGCGGTTCTTCCGGGAGATGGACGGCATCGACGTCAACCTCCGCGATCTCCGCGCCGAGGCTGAAGAGACCGTAGCGGCGCGCCTCCTCGCTGGTTGCCAGCTCGCGCAACGCCGCGAGCCGCTGTGCCGGGGGACCATCGAGGCGCGCCCCGTAAAAGGCTTCTCCGTCCGGGTCCGGATCGCGGCCGAGTAGGATGTTATAGGCCAGGATGACCGCGGCGCCGGGCAGGCAGCGCTCGCACATCTGCGAGAGCGACTGCAGCAGCAACAGCTTCGCCGCGCCATCCTCGATCATATCAGAGCCTCGCACGCAGTGATCAGAAGCGGCACCTCGATCTCCTCCCTCGGCATTTTGGCCGCGATCTCGCCGTAAGCGAGGGAGCAGGGAGCGAGGCGAACCGATGCCGCGGTGCTGCCGCGCTCGCGCAAGCAATTTGGCACGCGGCCGTCGAAGGCCCGCTCGCCGGTAACGACCGGACGGCCCATCACCGTCATCGGCAAGAGCACAAACAGCAGCACGTCGAACCGCTCGATCCCCAGCTCTTCGAGGACATAGTCGATATTGCAGAGCTGCAGATCGACTGAACCGACGACCAGCACAGCCTTGCGCACGCGTGCGCAGTCGACCTCCCGGTATACCGCTCGACTCCGGCCGCTCGACGGTTTGTCGCGATGCGGGTCAATGACGAGCGAGACGTATTCCGCACGGCATGCCTTCGTAATCGCAACAGCCGCCTGGTTGATCAGCAAGGCTTCGCCAATCCGTTCGGCGAGGTCCTCCGGTGTCGCAATCCGTCCCTCCAGCCGGATCTGTTTGGCCTGTGTGGCGATACAGGACAGCATCTCGCGCGCCAGATCCCTGAACAGATTGCTTGCCGGGCGGGACTCCCGGCTTACGGCGCCGACCGCTTCGACGAGACCCGAGACCGACCGGTCGAGCGATGCGTGCTCTATCGCCCAGCTTCGCGCGGCGGCGGCGCGTTCCTGGTATTTCGCGCGATTTGCACAGAAGTCGAGGAGCACGTCGCCGAGCCAATGCGCGGTGTCGCCGCCCAACGGCACTTTCACGACGTGATCATCGGCGAACTCGGAAAACGCCTCGTGGTCGAGGACTACCGAGGGTACTCCCAGCCCCAATGTGCGCGTCAACGTGCCGGAAGTCTCGCCGACCGAGGGGAAGCGCAAAGCGACATGCAGATCGCTCGCACACATCAACCCGCGCATATCCGATTCCGACAGATATCCGGTCACCAGCACCCTATCGCGGGGCAACTCGCGGATCACTTCGGAGATTTTGGTATCAGGATGGGCTTTGCCGCCAAGAATGAGGGCGATGTCGGCGCCCGCTGCGCAGGCACGGCGCGTCGCCTCGACGAGCCAGTCGATGCGTTTCGGTGGCGTCAAAAAGCCGAAAGTCGCAAGTTTCACGCGGCTTCCATTGTCTCGCAAAAAATCGACGACGCGCGGATCGGCGATCGTGGCGCCCTCGCGCGTGCGAAACTCCTCGGCGAGATGATGATTGAGCCGGAAAAGATGGCGCGGCCGATGCCGCCGCCTGATCAGCGATTCGACATACTTGGAATGGACGACGACGCCGAGCGCACTGTCGGCAACCATTCCCAGATTGCGCACCAGAAAATCCTGCCAGCCGAACATCTCGAAGCGCTCTCGTGCCGCGATGAAACGGTCCGCATGGACCCCGAGATCGTATTCGGCAAAACGCTGGAAAGCCGGCCATAGGTTTGGGCTCGACAACAACAGCCCGGTCAGCGAAGCATCGTGAATTGCGCAAAGACCGGGGTGTCCCAGCGCCCGTTGCAGGATCCCGGTGTGAAACCGGTTGTTGCCGAGATGGTATATGTCGATCCCGCGCGACGATCGCCGACGCAGATCGCGCCAGACCGTGACCGGCATCGTCGGCAAGAGCAGCGCGTCGGCGGCGGGCCGGCAGTCGCCATCGTCGACGATGATGATGTCAAAATGGTTCTTCAGCCGCGCCAGGATCTCGAAGGCGTAGTCGGCAATGCCGGTTTCCGCCGGCGGCAGCGGGGAATGAAAATACAGCAAACTCATCTAAAGCGCGGCGATAGGCGATTGCTCGATGCCTAGATCGGGGACAGTCAGGGTGACCGAAACCGGTAAAGAAACCGTGCGTGCGACACCCGTCATGCCGTTTTGGCGATAGCCGCGAGGCGGTCAAGGTAGCGGCGGCCGGCCACCGTCGGGTCGTAGAGCTCGCGGATGCGCGCCTGCCCGGCACGGCCGAGCCGCTTGGTTAGACCAGAATCGCCGGCGATCCGGCGCATCGCCGCGGCGGCCTCCTCGATGTCGGGCTCGGCCCATACCTGGCCGGCGGCACCGGGGTACTCATCCTCGCCCACCGGAACGAGGCTATAGCCTATCGGCAACGCGGTCTGCGGCGTCGCAAAGTCGCGCGTCCCGGAATAATCGGTGACGATCACAGGTTTGCCGAGCAGCATCGCTTCGGCAGGACCGCGGCCAAAACCCTCCGAGCGATGCAGCGAGACGAAGCAATCGGTAAGCGCCAGCAAAGCGATCGCGCGCGGTCTGGCGAATTCCTGATGGTTCACGCAGATCCGCGGGTCGCCGCGGATCGCTTCGCTCAGCGCATCCCGATCCTCGGCCTTCCAATCCGAACCGATCGTCTTGAGCACCAAGCCAACCGGGGTGTCGCTGCGCGGAAAGGCGCGGCGAAACGCAACCACCGTGGCGAGCGGGTTTTTACGGCTGACATAGGAGCGGAAATCAAAGCTGAAATAGAACAGGAACCTGTCATCCGGCAGCCCGAAATCGGCGCGCTGCAGGCCGGGCTCGGGTGCGGGAATCGCGACCGCCGGCGGCATCAGGAGCACCGGCTTTGTCGTCGCCGGCGCGACCGCCTCGAACGCAAAACGGCTGGCCGCCCAGACTTCCTGCACGAAAGCGAAGGACGAGCGCCACTCATCGGGAAATTTGGCCAGCTCCCAGGCCCAATAGCCGATCGTGTAGCCCCGCTCGATCCCGCACTCGCGCAAAAACAGATAATCGAAAAAAGCAGTGTCTGCGTTCAGGTGCAGCAGGTTGACCCGGGGCGGCTTGGCAAATGCCGCCGCCCGACGGCCGTTTTCGGTGGTGATTTCTCTATTGAGGCGGTCAAGCACCGCCCACGGCCGGCGATGCCGCCCGAGCGCCAGCGCGGTCATCCGCAGATCCTCCGCCCGCCCCGAGACAAGGCCGGCGTATCCAATGAGGCAAAGCTCGCGCGTTGTCGCCGGCTCCAGGCTGGCTTTTGTCGGGGACTGCGCGACCCGGTGCGCCGATTGCTGAGAGCGCTCCCTCAACTGGTACTCTTCGATGCCCTTGCTGAGCAGCCAGTCGAGCAGAGCCGATCGCCCCTCATGCGTGCGCAGATCGCAGCGCGCTTGCAAATCCGGACGCAGCTCCCGCACACCCACGGCGAAATTGTCGAGCGGCAGAAAGGCGTCGGCCGCCTCGGGCGCGATGCGCGACAACCATTCTGATGGACGGCGGATAAAGCTACGTGGCCAGCCGTACCGCCGGCGCAGAACGCCGCACACCCACACCGCGATGCAAATTAGTCCTTGCCGCGTGTGCGGGAATTGCCGGGCAGCATCGGGATGCGGTCCATCATAGAGCGGCGCCATGATGCGCAACAGCCGGGTCGCCGGCGGCCTGTCATCGCCGCCGTCAACTTCCGGCTCGGATGCGTCGAGAAACCCCGCGAGCGCCCGCTCGATCAGCTCGATTGCAACGCACCCATCCCGAATGCCCTGCGTCAGACACCAGCCGATGTAATCGAGAATGTCCGTCCGGGTCCGGTTGGCGAAATGCAGCCGAACATCCTGTCGCAGCTCCCAGAGCAGAGCCAGTGCCCGCGGCATCGGGATGCCGTCGGGCGCGGCTCCCAGATCCCACGCGATTGGCGCCGCGAGCCACGCCTCGACGGCCTCGCCGCACCGTGGCGGCGCCTGCGGCGGCCACCGCGGCGGCGGGCGATCCAGTGATGTCCCTCGCCGCAGCAGGGACCAGGCGGCCGCGACCGAGGCTTCGTCGAGACCGATCGCGCCGCCCTCCTGGCCAAGCCACAGCACGAAGTCGCGCCGATGCAGCGGGTTTGCGAGGGCAAACCTCGACCGTATCTGCGGATCCGTTCGCCACAGCTCGCACATCAGCCGGGTCACGGCGGGAGGGCCCAGGATGGCGAGAGCCGGTTCGGGCTCGTCGAAATAGGAAGCGCCGGCCCGGAAAAATTCGGCTTCCGATCCAGCGCACTCGGAATCCGCTCGCTGCCAATACCGCTCCATCAGCGGATGGATCGGGCGCCCGTCGTCGAATGTTTTCACGAGCTGCTTTCGTCGCTTCCGATAGAGCTAACGCCAGTGCAGCTTCAGTTTCATTCCGAGTCCTTCATTCATCATTAATGCCTGGCATTGATACTGGCACCGGTACCCATTTAGGCCCGAACGTCACGCTTGGCGCAGCCGATAAAGCTCTTCCTCAGCTCGACAATCTGGCGCCAAGGCGGACCGACATTCGTGGCCGGCCGGCCGCACTATTCTTACGAGATCGCGCGGCGCAAGCTCGAGCCGGCGCTGCGGTATCTCCGGCTCGAACTTCACGACGTGCCGCGGCCGGAGATTTACGCGTCGCCGGTCTCGCGAGCCTTTCTCGACGAGAACTCCTGCCACCTGATGTTCAAGCCCGCCGAAAGCATCCGTCTGATCAAGGGGATCCGGAATATCGCTTGGGTCGCGTGGGATTTCGACCGGCTGACCGGGCAGAAAAAACCGGGTCCTCAACACCCGTTTGCAGATATGCGGCGCATGCTTGCCATTCCCGACGAGATTTGGACCCCCTGCGAAATGACCTGGCAGGTGTTTCGCTCAGCGGGCATTGCAAACGTCCACCGCATTCCCGCGCCGATCGCCGTTCCGAAAACGCCGACGCGCATTCGGTTTCCGAATATTCCTCCGGATCTGGACAAGATAGCCTGGATCAATCTGCGCATCGGTTTCGGCCGCTATGCGGAGATCAACCAAGCTTTCCCGAGCCGCCCGCACCGTCTCAGCGACATCATTCTCGATTTCTACGGCGGCCGGCAGCCGCTGGTGATCACCACTCTGTTGAGGCCCCAAGAGCCGCGGAAAAACCTCACTGCGCTGGTCGGCGGGTTTCTCGAGTTTCACCACGAGCATCCGGAAGCGCTGCTGCTGATCAAGCTGGTGGTCGACAACAACAGCGACCGGCTAGACAATGTGCTGACCGGTGTACTGCGGTCCTGCATCTCGGGTTACGAGCTGATCGACAGCAATGCCATATGGCTGGCCACCGACTATTTCGCTGAGCCGGTCTTGGCTGATCTCTACCGGTTTTCCGCCGCTTACCTTTGCAGCTCGCTGGCCGAAGGTCAGAACCCGCCATTACAGGAGGCGATGGCCTGGGGTGCGGTGCCAGTAACGCCACGGCATGCGGCGATGCAAGATTACATCTCCAAGGCCAATGCCGTCATCGTCCGCTGGCTGCGCCATTCTATCGATCGCCACGGCACCGCGTTGGGGCTAGACCCGGATTCCAGTTGGCAGGTCTGTACGAGCGCCGATGTCGCGCGCGCCTTGCGGCGGTTAGCCGGGCTCAGCGAAGACGCCCGGCGGGAGCTGGGCATGCGGGCGCACGCCACGATCGCCGGTGATTTCTCCGTCGCCTCGGTCGCGCGTTCAATCCAGAGCAGGTTTTTCCAGCGGCGATGACCCATACGGTCTTTGTCGAGGTCGGTCCATTGCAGGAATTGCGATATTCGGGCATCCCGAATGTCACATTGAACCTGTGCCGCTATTGGCTGCAGCAACCGGATGAAGCCAGCCGCTTCTTTTTGGGGCCGTACGTGATAGACCGTCGCGCCATCAAAACTGTGGTCGCGGCGCGCAGCGGCGGGCTATTTCAGACGATGCTGGCAAGCAAGCAGGCGATCGGTGGCTTCGCGGCCAACGAAGCCAGACGCTGCCCCACTCCGGTCGGGCTCTTTCCAAACGTCAAGTCGGTACAGGGGCTATTCGATCTGTCTTTCCAGATCGTGCACGACCTCTCCTTTCTGTTGAGCCCGGAATTCCACCACCCCGACACCATTGCCCACCATGCGCTGACGATCCTTCGTGACCTCGGCACCAATGCGCGGACCTTTTGCGTTTCGCAGGCGACGGCGCAGGATCTGACCACCTATCTCGACGTCCCGGCAGATCGCATTACGGTTTGTCATCCCGGGGCCGATCCGCCTCCGGACATCGACCAGCACTGGCGAAATCTGCCAGATGGTGAACCCACCCGGCCCTACATCCTTGTCCCAGGCACGATCGAGCCGCGCAAGAATCTCGACCTCGTATTGATCGGTCTGCAGCGCATCCCGCAATTGCTGGCGCGCTACGATTGGGTGTTTATCGGGAGCCCGGGATGGCTGATCGCGTTCGACGATCGCATCTCGAAATATGGCCTCGGCGAACATTACCGCCGGGGCGCCATCAAGTGGCTGGGCTATGTCGACGAGTACCAGAAGGCTTTTCTTTATCGCCACGCCGAACTGGCGATTTATCCGTCCTTCTTCGAGGGTTTCGGCATCCCGGTAGTGGAGGCCATGTATTTCGGCTGTCCCGTCGTCTGCTCCTATTCATCCGGGATCCCTGAAGCTGGCGGCGACGCCGTGTTCTATTTCGACCCGACCTCGTTGCCGAGCTTCGAGCGGACGTTACTGTCGGCTCTGCGGCGATTGCGCCTCGAACGTGCAAGCTTGCGTGCGGCGAGCCGGCGTCAGGCATCGCGGTTTACCTGGCACAATTTCGGCCTTCGAATCGACCAGGCGATCGCTGAAACCGTCGCCGAAAATTCGCGAACGGGGCGATGGTAAAAACCGGCGAGATTATCGGCTTTCCGCCATCGTGCACCGAACCGCGGTTCGAGCTGAGCGCCGAATTGGACCGACAACGTCAGTCCGAGATCGCGAGAATTACAGAGATCGCGGCGCGGCTGAGAACCGAGTTCGGAGCCGAAACCGCGGTCGGGTTTCTCCATTTCGAAATCCTCGGGCGGCCGCCTGACCGGCAGGGTCTGGAGACTTATGCGGAGCGCCTGCAATCGACATCCTCGGTTATGCCGGTGATCGTCGAGGAACTTCTCGCACTTGCTCCCTCACAGCAATGACCGCAACAGCCCCAGGTAGGCCGGCACAGTAACCGTGTTCACATCGTACAGTTCGACCATCGTCTGCCGCGCTGCCGTCCGCATTCTGTCGTTGCCACCCTCAGCTCTCGTCGAGAGCGCCGTCGCGATCTGGTCTGCCAGCCCATCAGCGTCGAAAAAATCTACCAATCGGCCATTTTCTTCGTCCCGCATTACTTCCTCCACCGGTGCTGTGCGGGAGCCGATGATGAGGCAGCCAGCCGACATTGCCTCCAGCAAGGACCATGATAGCACGAACGGGTAAGTTAAATAGACGTGCGCCGACGAAATTTGCAGGACAGTCAGGTATTGCTGATAGGGCAGGGTCCCGAGGAAATGGATGCGGCGGAGATCAAGCCTGCCGGACAGCTCCTCGAGCATTTTTGTCCGCCAGCTAAGAGCCCCTTCCGGCTGGCGTCCGTAGCTGACGCCGCCATTGCCGACAATCAGGATCTGCGCGGCTGGCCGGCGCTCGAGCACGCGCGGAAGTGCTCTCATGAAGACGTGGAAGCCGCGATAAGGTTCGAGGTCGCGCGCGCTGTAGGTAACGATCTCGTCGGCTCGCGACAGGCAGCGGCCGCTGCTCAGCCAGAGGCGCGCTGTCGGGTCCGGCCTCACCAGGCTCGTGTCGACTCCTTCGTGCACGACCCTGATGCGCTCTCGATAGCGGTGCGGGTATTGGGACCGCTGCCACTCGGTCGGGCTCTGGCCCAAATCGACGGCGTCGAGACCAAGGAGGTTGAGGGCATTGCGCGTCCGCAACCGCATCGCGGCGTCGGGTTCCGGCAGGAATTCGGGGTCGAAGTCGACATCCGACCCGCTTGCCCGGTAAAAAAATTCGAAATACCCGAGCAGCGGCGGCTTTGGCCATACGTCTTTGACATAGAGAATTTCGCCCCAGCCGTTATGGCCTATCACGATGTCCGGGACAAACCCGTCGCGGCCGAGCCATTCGCATAACCGTGCTACCGCGAGCCCATTCGCAACGCCGCCTTCCAGCTCGCGCGTGTAGGCATGGGCGTCGCCGGACGCCGCCGCCGGTTGGTATTCGAGCTTGCGCACGCCAGCGATGTGGGCGGCGCGCGGTTGGGTGATGAAAACGACCTCATGCCCGGACTGTGCCAAATGGCGCGCTATGTGCACGTATTGGCCAGGCATGTTCTGGTGGATGAACAGCACCTTCATCAGCTCAGACTCTCTCGGGCTTATGACCGGTGGCCCACAAGTCAAACGAACTGCCTCGGCGTAGCATCACTTCGACAAACCCGGCTTCGGTCAGCAGCTTGTACAGGGTGCGGGCGGTAAAACCAGTGCGATGCGCCATGAACTTGTTGCCGCGCGCTAGGGAGGCGGTGTGTCCGAAAATCATGTCGAGCGCGGTGATCGGCCCGCTTTGTGAAATGTATGCGCTGTCCTCGAGCCGGTCCTCCACCACCAGTTGCGCGACCTGCTGTAAGTCCGGCAAGGTCAGCAGCAGCAGCCCGTGCGGTTTCAGGACGCGGATGAATTCAGCCAGCGCCAGCGGTACTTCGTGGCGCTGCAGATGCTCGAGATTGTGCGACGACCAGACCGCGTCGACAGAATCCGTTTCTACGGGACTGATGTCGGTGATCGAGCAGACAATGTCCGGTTGCACAGCGGGGTCGAGATCGAGCCTGACCTCCCGCCACTCGGGCCCGTGGAAGTGCGGGTGCAGCTTCTGGCGCAGCGGATAGCCGCAGCCGACATTCAAAACAATCTTGGCCGGGGCCGCCGGCGCGTCGGGTCCGCTTGGATCGGGCATCGTTCGGTATCGTCGCTACCGGTGTTCGCCAGTCCCGGACCTCACCTGTCGGATCGTCTGACTACGCGAACATTGATTGCCTCAAGCGGGTCGTCCGGATGGTGCGGAGCGCAGAGTTCGCCGTTGCGGTTCGGCCCGACTACGCCGCTCTCAAAAAAAGCGCCTTGGTAGATGACATCGAACCGCTCGGCGACATTGGGCGCCAAACGTATTGCGAAGCCGGTCAATGGCAGGCTCTGACCGCGCGTGCCGCAGAGCTTGGCGTCGGTAACCCACGGCGTTTGCCGTCCCTTCGGGCCTACTGCCCTGAACTCGATGTCGCGGGCCAGCAATGTTCCGACCGGGCGGATGCTGAAGGCTTCGATCCGCAACCTTTTGCCGCGATTGCCTACCCAACCTTCGCCCGGAAACCGTCGGTCGCCGAGCCGCTCCATATGGAGAACAATCTCGCAAAGGATTTCCTCTGGCTCGTCGGCCGGATCGGCGGATCGGCGCGCTGCGCCATTGGACTTGGGGCGATCGAGCCGCCGCACCTGGACATCAGCTGCAGGAGGGACCTGCGCCGGGAGACCGTAGGTGGTAATAAGTACAAGGGCGCCACCTGCTGGCGACTTGATGACGACTGTCCCGCCTTCACGGCCAAGCCACATATCGCTACGTCCAGCGCTGCCGATGATCTCGGCGCTGCGATCCTGCTCATCCGGCGGGGAAGAGATTTGCACGGACGGTAACCGCAACCCCAGAACCCGACCCGGCATAGATTGGGTCTCGCCGATCTCGACGACATAAAGACCCTGATCGAGCGCGATCAGACTGCCCGTTGCAGAAGACTGATCCGAATTCGCAAGCGTTGCCTGCGAGTTTGTTTCACTTGGTTCGAAGCGGCTGGTCTGAACGGTCTGAATCACAATTCTTTCTCTGATGATGGGAATAGCGTAATCGGCTGCCCCCCTAAGAGCAGCCTCTGAATTATCGTAGAAATCTGACGCCTTTATTAACGCTTCTTCAGATAAATTTGAGAAAATCTGGAGTACATGCTCCATAATCATACTGCTTTCGAAATGTTTCTGGTTGTCACGGTTTGCGGCAATCTGCGATAAGCTAAAGTTGCATCTTTAGACCAGGATCAACCAATGATAGGTGTGGCGACGACCATCGTATTCGCACGAGAGGATTTATCGATACCGGGAGCTGCTGAGCCCGGAACTCCGCCTGACAATCGACGGGAAACGGCCCAAACCCGCTTTTTCGATCTGATCAGCCGCAGCAGCCCCGACGTTATCGTTCTCGATCTCAGCCGGGCATCGGCAGGCGGGACCGACACGATTATGACAGTGAGGCGGCGGACCGAAATACCGATTCTGGTGGTTTGCAATCCCGGGCAGCCGCAGATGGAAGATTACCGCATTGCCGGCGCTGCGGATTGCATCACCGCACCCCTCGATATTGTTAGTCTGAACCAGACGATACAGCGGATCGTCCGGGTCAGAGGCCGCGCCAAACCTGCGTCGGTAAAAACCCGCGAGAATTTTCTCTTTGCGGGGATCAATTTTTGCGCGCGCCGCAATGTACTCGTTGGGCCCATCGACCCACCTGTCGATTTGACTGGCTCGGAAGCGCGATTGCTGACGTATTTTGTCTCGCGTCCGTGGACCCTCTGCACTCGCAGCGAAATCGCGGAGCTGCTGTACGGACCCGAACATCTGGTCGGCGACCGGGCAATCGATGTCGTAGTCAATCGGCTTCGCAAAAAACTGGTCTTGGCCGGCGGCATTGAAGCGGAGCAGCTGATCAAGACCGAATTCCGCCAGGGCTATCTGCTGGTGGCCGACGTGGAGAGAGCTCCTCACGGGCCATCGGTACGGTCTGTACCCGCGGAGCCGCAATACGCATGAACGTTATCGATGCGCAGGGACGCTGCGCTCGTTCTCCGGGCGCGGGGGCCTCGCTGCTCGGCGCGCTGGTGATCGCGGCGCGGCAGCGCGCAATCCATCTCAGTCAGGCGCAACTCCGGCGCGATCACCGGATCTCAGCAGATGGGCCCACCCCTGAAGAGCTGATCCGCATTGCTCGGGCCAATGGCCTGAGGGCGCAGGCGACACGGCTCGGCTTCGACGATTTGATGCAACTGGGTCGCGCTCTGCCGGCAATTTTGCTCCTCAAAAACGGCAGCGCCATGGTTCTTCGCCGCACGGAGGCCAAGGCTCAACCACCGCATATCGTTTTGGAAGATCCAGGTGCTGGTGAGGATGCGCTCTTAACTCTCGACGCGCAGCGGCTTGCCTTGGCATGGTCGGGCGAAATCATCCTGATCAAGCGTGACTATCGGCTTCGCGACGAAGACCAACCCTTCGGCTTACGGCTGATCGCGGCGCAGCTGTTTCGCGACCGCCGCCTGGTTCGCGACCTTGGCGTGGCGGCGATCATGCTGAGTCTTCTGGCGCTCGGTCCAATCATGTTCTGGCGATTGCTGATCGACCGGGTGGTCTACATGCACAGCCTCGACACGCTCGCAGTCCTGTGCGTCACGATGCTGGTGCTGATCATCTTCGAAACCGCCTTCGGCTATATGCGCCGTTTTCTCGTGCTCCACATCACTGCGCGGGTCGACGCGCAGCTGTCCACTTACATGTTCAACAAGGTATTGAACCTGCCGCTCGACTTTTTCGAGCGGTCATCGACCGGGATGATCACCCGGGACATGAATGAGATATTCAAGATCCGCGGGTTTTTGACGGGACAGGTGTTCGGCACGGTACTCGACAGCTTCGTGTTGCTGGTCTTCCTGCCGATCATGTTTTTCTTCAGTGCAATCCTGACCGGGGTCGTGCTGGGGTTTTGCGGCCTGATCTGCCTGTGGATCATCTGGATGCTCCCCGTACTCCGCCGCAAGGGCGCAGCCGCTTTCCGAGCCGAGGGGATCAAAAACGCGTTCCTCGTGGAGAATCTGCAAGGTATTCGAACTGTGAAGTCGCTGGCGCTCGACGCGCGCCAGCGCCATGAGTGGGACGTCCGCGTTGCTACGCTGGCGCGGTTGCGCCTAGACGAGGGGCGAACGGCGAACCTCATCCAGACCGTTGTCACGCCGCTGGAGAGGCTGATGGTGAACGGCTCCTTCGCGCTCGCCGTTTACCTGGCGATCACGACGAACGATCAAGTTTATGTCGGCGCTCTGGTCGCCTTCATGATGCTTACGCAGCGGGTGGCCGCCCCATTGGTGCAGCTTTCGCAGCTGTTGCAGCAATACGACGAAGCGCAGCTGGCCGTTAAGGCCATCTCCAATCTCGTCAATCAACCCGCCGAGGAGGGCCGGTTGAAGGCCGGCATCCGCACGCCGCTGAAAGGCCGGATCGAGTTCGAGAACGTGCGGTTTCGCTACCGCAGTTCATCGGTGCCGGCGCTCGACGGCATCTCGTTCACGGCTCCGGAAGGGACCATTCTTGGCGTCATGGGGCGCAGCGGCTCGGGCAAAACCACAGTCACGCGGCTGCTGCAGATGCTACACAGCAATTATGAGGGGCTGATCAAGGTCGACGGCAATGATTTGCGGGAGATCGACGTCGACCACCTGCGCTCCAGCCTCGGGGTCGTATTGCAGGACAATTTTCTGTTCAGCGGCACGATTCGCGATGCGATCGCCGCGGCAAAGCCGGACGCGAGCTTTGAAGAGATCGTTTATGCCGCGCGATTGGCCGGCGCCGAGGAGTTCATCGATCATTTGCCGCGCGGCTACGAAACGCATGTCCAGGAGGGTTCCGCCAATTTGTCGGGCGGACAACGGCAACGACTGGCGATCGCCCGCGCGCTGATCGGCGATCCGCGCATTCTGATCCTCGACGAAGCGACGAGTGCGCTCGACGCCGAAAGCGAAGCGATCGTCAATGCGAATTTATTGCGGATCGCCAAAGGCCGCACGCTTGTGATCATTTCTCACCGCCTCTCGGTTTTGGTGCAAGCCGACACAGTGTTGGTGCTCGAACGCGGCAAGATCTACGACTCTGGCCGGCACGACGAGCTGCTGGAGCGCTGCGACATTTATCGCGGGCTCTGGCATCAGCAAAACCAGCATCTCCAAACCAGGCAGACCCATGGGCTTGTTCCGCTTCGCGCCAGCACTGCAGCTTAATCCGCCACGCGATGCATTGCTTCGGACCTTCCAATCGGAGGTCGACGAGATCCGCGAGGCCCCCGAACCCGCGCAGCTGCGGCTCACTCTGTACGTGCTTGTCGGCCTCTTCGTCGCCCTGCTGACGGTCAGTGTCTTTATGCGGATGAATCGGGTCGTCACATCATCTGCAGGCCAGATAGTCACGACAGAACCGTCGATCGTCCTGCAGGCGCTCGATGCCTCGATCATCAAGAGCCTGGATGTGCAGGAGGGTCAGCGCGTCAAGCGTGGGCAGCTATTGGCGACGCTCGATCCGACTTTCGCCGCCGCCGATGTCGGCGCGGCAGCCTCGCAGATCGCCAGCCTCGAAGCGGAGATCTCGCGCGCGGAGGCAGAACTCGCCGGCCGGGACTTCAACCCACCTCTGTCAACCGGGCCGGATACCGCCTACACGGTCCTGCAGCGCGCCTATTATGTGCAGCGCAAAGCCCAGTTCGAGGCCCAATTACGAGCTTACGATGAGCAGATTGCGCAAAACAGGGCGACAATCCGCAAGCTAAAGGACGACCTTGCCCATTTCGACGATCGAGTAAAGATCTCGCAAGAGATCGAGAACATGCGAGCCAGCCTTGCCGCCAGCCAGGTCGGTAGCCGCCTCAATCTGCTGACCGCCACCGATCAGCGTCTCGAAATCCTGCGAACCGAGGACTTCGACCGCAATGCTCTTGTCGAAAACGAACACCAGCTTGCTTCTACGATCGCCAATCGCGACGCCTTTGTCGAGCAATGGTCGGGACAGGTCAGTCAGGAGCTGGTGACGGCGCGCAATACGCTGGACAATGCCCAGCAGCAGCTGACCAAAGCGTCCCGACATCAGGATCTGGTACGGCTGGAGGCTCCCGACGACGCCGTCGTATTGAAATTGGCTAAGCTGTCGGTCGGATCGGTGCTGAAGGAAGCGGATCCGCTCGTCACGCTCGCGCCGTTGCATTCTCCAGTCGAGGCAGAGGTGCACATTGCGCCGCGGGAAATCGGTTTTGTCCGTCCTGGGGATCCCGCCACTGTGAAGCTCGATCCGTTCAGTTTTGTCGAGCACGGTACCGCCTCGGGCTATGTGCGGTGGATCAGCGAGGGCGCGTTTTCGCAAGACGACAATGGCAGCGCCATCGACCCCTACTACAAGGCGCGCATCGCCTTTAGCGAAGTGAAATTAACCGGAGTGCCGAAAAGTTTCAGGCTGGTGCCGGGGATGACCTTGACCGCCGACATCAATGTCGGCTCGCGGTCGGTATTGATGTACGTGGTAAAAGGCGTGATCCGCAGCGCCAACGAGGCGATGCGCGAGCCGTGATCAGGCTTTGCCCTCGACCTAAGTGCCCTGTCGAGCAGGGGAGGGATGCCTACGAGCGTCAGGACTACGCCGCAGCCGCCATTGCGTGGTCCGCAGCGGCCTCTGCCGGAAATTCCGAGGCGTCCTACCGGTTGGGGTTGCTCTACGCCCGTGGACACGGATTTCTCGCCAATCTCGCTGATGCGGCGGCCTGGTACCGGCGGGCGGCGGAGCAAGGGCACGCCGCCGCCCAGCACCAGCTCAG
>JAFASL010000404.1 GCA_019244535.1 Alphaproteobacteria bacterium | reverse complement strand
CCGATGCCGTCATCCGGGGGCGGCACCGCGACCGGCTGAGTCGGGTGGTTTTGGGTCATTCCCTATTTGCCCGGCAGGTGAAGTCCACCCTTCGAAAGGGGTCATTAAGGGCCTGAAGCCCGACACTCGGCACTGCGCCTGTTTCAGTTCTGCTGCTAGCAGGTCGACAGGCAGAGGAACATCCTCGTCCATGAGAGGTTACCGCTTCTCCGAGCCGAGGGTCACCGCATGGACGTAGCGGTGTGGTTGCGCGGGCTGGGCCTCGAACAATACGCCCAGCTTTTCCGCGACAATGACATCGATGGCGAGATCCTATGCGGCATGACCGCAGAGGACCTGAAGGAGCTGGGCATCAGCTCCTTCGGTCACCGCCGCAGGCTCCTCAACGCTATCACCGCCCTGGGGGGGAGAGCCCCCGACGCGTAATGTGGCTCATTCAGCAGCGAGCGTTACCTCTGCTCCCACCTCACCTCCGCCAATCGACGCCGAACGCCGGCAGCTGACGGTGATGTTCTGCGATCTCGTCGGCTCGACGGCGCTCTCGGCGCGACTCGACCCGGAAGATCTGCGGGAGGTCATCGCCGCGTATCATCGCACCGCCGCCGATATCGTCAGGAGCTTCGACGAAACTGTAGGTAAGAGTGACGATCAGCGCCCGGTCACGGAGAATCGCGGAGCGTCTGTCCGGAATTGAGTTGAGCAGCTTGCGCCATTCGGCGCCCTTGAGCACCGGCGCACTTCCGGTCTTCACAGATGCTTCGGACCGCGCACGGCCGCCGCCGGTTTGGTCGGCAGCACCTGGCCGGTGATCAGCCAGTCGAACAGCATCCGAACGGGGGCGAGCTGCGGTTCAGGCCCGGCGCCGAGTGCTCCTGCTGCAGGCCCTCTAAACAGGTCGCAACTCATGAGGACGGATGGCGGCGAGTGTTATACCAAGGGGCGACAGTTCGACGAACTCCTGAGGCGAACCGTGTGTTAGTTAAATGGCCAGCGAGGGAAAAGGGATGAAAAAAGCACTAATTTGCATCAGTGCAGCGATGATCGGGATGTTCCTTGTTGTGGGCCCCGCAAAACCGCAGGTCGCGCCACAGACCGTGGAGCTCGCCAAGGTCAACGTGCAGAAGCTGGCAGCTGGCTATCGCGCCTCCAAGGTAATCGGAACCAGCGTCGTCAACGATGCCAACGAAACCATCGGCAAGATCGACGATCTCCTCGTCAGCGCAGATGGAAAGGAGCCGTTTGCCGTGCTGTCGATCGGCGGCTTCCTCGGCATGGGCAATCACCTGGTTGCGCTTCCTTACGACAACCTCAAGTTCGTAGATAAAAAGTTCGTACTGCCAGGCGGCACCAAGGAAGGTCTCAAAATGCTGCCCGAGTTCAAATACGCCAGCGAGTAATCCTGGACCCAGTCGCAAACAGATTGGTGAGGCGAAAGCGATGAGTCCATGAGCGCGGAGGATCAAGTAGCCCCTTCACCGTCACCGCAGGCCACTCGGATCTCTACCGGTATTAGCGGCCTAGACGGGATATTGGGTGGTGGTCTGATGCCCGGTCGGCTCTACCTGGTGGAGGGCACACCCGGGGCGGGCAAGACAACCCTTGGGCTGCAGTTTTTGCTTGAAGGTCGGTCGCGGGGTGAGCGCGGCTTATTTATCACCCTCTCGGAAACCAACGAGGAGCTGGAAGCCGTCGCCGCCTCTCATGGCTGGTCGCTCGACGGCATCAATTTTTTCGAGCTTACGTCAGCGGAGAACCTGTCCAGCCCTGAGCGGGAACTGACGCTGCTGCACCCCTGGGAGGTAGAGCTCGGTGAAATGATCAAGCTTATTACCGATCAGGCCGAGAGCATCGCACCAACCCGAGTGGTGTTCGACAGCGTCTCGGAAATGCGGCTGCTGGCAGAGGAGCCGCTCCGCTTTCGGCGGCAGGTGCTCGCCTTAAAGCAGTTCTTTGCGGCGCGAAAGGCAACGGTGCTGCTGTTGGAAGAGCTGCCATTGAACAGCAACGGACGGGATCTGCAACTATTAAGCTTGAGCCACGGCGTGATCCGGTTGGAGCGCTGGACACCCGATTACGGTGGCGCGCGCCGGCAAATCGAGATCACAAAGATGCGCGGCGCCGCGTCTAGAGAGGGGTGGCACGACTATAAGATGCGTACCGGCGGGATCGAGGTGTTCCCGACCTTGATCGCGGCCGAACATATGGTCCCGTTCATCGGCGAACCGGTGTCAAGTGGTCTCGGGGAAATCGATGCGGTGCTCGACGGCGGGCCGCTTCGAGGCACTTGCACGTTGTTGACTGGTCCCGCCGGCTCGGGCAAGTCCACCCTGATCTTGCAATACATCTGCGCTGCCGCGGCACGCGGCGAGCATTGTGCAGTCTACGAATTCGAGGAACGGATCGGTACGATGCTGGTCCGCGCGGCGAAGCTCGGGCTGGATCTGGACACTTATGTCCAGACAGGACTGGTCACTCTCCGTCAGGTCGACCCGGCCCAGATAGCGCCCGGAGAATTTGCCCACCTCATCCGCAAGGAGGTTGAGGAGAACGGCGCCCGCCTTGTCGTGATCGACAGCCTGAACGGGTATCTGTCTTCAATGCCGCAAGAAAGCCAGCTTGTTCTGCAGCTTCACGAACTGCTTGCGTACCTCAACCAGCAGGGAGTGCTGACTTTGCTGGTCAACCCTCAGCACGGCGTGGTGGGCAGCCTGCAGAGCAGTCTCG
>JAFASL010000333.1 GCA_019244535.1 Alphaproteobacteria bacterium | reverse complement strand
GATATTGAAATTGCCGTGGAGGCGGGCAATCGCCCGGTCGACTTGAAACGGGAACCGATCGATTTGGCAATACGGCATGGGTTAGGAAAGTACCCAGGACTTGAGAGCATTTGGCTCGTAGCTCCGGAACTCATCGTGGTCGCGAGCCCCGATCTTCTCAAAAACCGCGCTCCCCTCACGAGGCCGGCCGATTGCCTGGCATTCCCGCTGCTTCACGACCTTAACCGCCAGGATTGGCCGCTTTGGTTCGAAGCCCACGGCGTCACCGCACCACACGCCAAGAAGGGCCCGGCGTTTTCGGAGAGTCACCTGATCGTCCGAGCGGCGGTCGCGGGACAAGGACTGGCCCTCGTGCGGGATGTCTATGTCGATGACGATCTTCGATCACAGCGGTTGGTAAAGGCGCTGACGGTGAACTGGCCTCTGCAATTCGCGTATTATGCGGTCGCAACAGCTGAGGCCATGCAAAAGCCCGCGGTTCGACGGTTTCGCGATTGGTTGGTCGAAGAGGCACGACAGGAAGTCTAACCGCCCACGTGAAACGCGACCGCTGATTGCCTCAGATTCTGCGGCTCGAAAATGGCTGCTTTCGGCGCAACTCCGCCGGCGGCGGTGCCACGGCGACGGTCCGCAGTCCGTCGCGAAGCGGCCGTTGCGCCGTTGCATATTTCAAGACTTCTGGAATGGGTGGGCGATGCCCCACATCGCACGTACGGCGGAAAAATTGCCGGCTATGAGATGCATCACACATCTCGCTTCCTCGCACCTCCTAAATAGGAGATGTTGCCGCGTTTGCGGCAACCGAATGGAGGCGAAGAGTGAGCGGGACCACCTTCAGCGCGGGACGTGACAATAAGGGAGCGTTTGCGACGGGTGCTGGTGCAACGGCAACAGCGACGGTTACAGAAACAATGATGCCGGACCCGAATGTGAACATCACGGCCACACTCGACGCGCTTCGTGACATCCTAGCCAGCGTCCCCGGGATCGAGACAAAAGCGCTGACTCGTCTCGACGAGGCCCGGCAAGAAGCAACCAAGCCCGAGCCAAAGCGGGAGGAAATCAAGAGCTTGGTCGCGCAAGCGGCGGGGTATGCTCGAGACACGGCAGGGTTTGCTGACGCGGTCGACAAGCTCAAACCTCATCTGCAACAGGTCGCCGCCTGGCTCGGAACCGCGTGGCAGAGCTGGGCACCCATGCTTGGTCTGGGATGACACGAGGGCCTTCGGCCGGCGGCACTTCCTTTGAGGCTGGTCGAGACAATCGCGGAGCGTTTGCCACGGGCCGGGGCTCCGTAGCGCGGAGCACGGAAGCCGGCGTCTACATAGAAAATTACATAGAACATTACGCTGGGGGCGGCCCGTGCCCCCTGCCGGGCCCGATTTTTTACAACCTGCCCAGCCTTCCGGATCGATATCGGCCTCGCGAGGCCGATCTTGGGATAGCGCGCGACAAGGTATTGCATGCTAAAGCCGCCGTGGGCATTACCAGTGTGGCGCGTGCCATTGGTCTCCAGGGAATGGGCGGAATCGGCAAGACTGTGCTCGCCACGGCGCTGGTCCAACCTGGCGATCCGGTACGTGCCGCCTTCCCCGACGGCATCGTGTGGCTCACCTTTGGTCGCAACATACCTATCCTCACCAAAGCGGCGGAGCTTGCCTTTGCCTTGACGGGTATAAGCACTAGCTTCGGCACTCTGTCCGAGGCGCGCGGTCAGCTCAGCTTGTATACCGCTGACAAGCGGCTGCTCGTCGTGCTCGACGATGTTTGGGAGCCGGAGGCGGTCGATGCTTTTACCGGTCTCGGTCTCGGCTGCCGACTGCTGATAACGACGCGCAACGGCCGCGTGCTCGAGCGCGCGCAGGCGGATAGGCACCAGCTTGGTCTTCTCGAACCTCCGGCCGCGCGCACGTTCCTTGCCCAGGCAACAGACGTCGCTATCAGTGCGTTACCTATTGAGGCGGATGAAATAATTCGCTTGAGTGGGCGGCTGCCGCTGGCGCTGGCTGCGGTCGGCGCCTTAATTCGTCGCGGCGCGTACGCTTGGACAGACGCCGTTGCCGCGCTGAGGGAAGCCGAACTTGAGGAGCTCGATACGAGCTGGCTGCCAGATCCCGAGCAACGCAGCGTCGCGGTCGTTCTCAAAATGAGTATCGACGCGCTGAGCGAAGCCGCGCGTGCTTGCTTCTTCGATTGTGCAGCCTTTCGGGAGGATGTTGACGTGCCGGAGGCGGTATTGCTGCAGCTGTGGTCGGGCAACGGGCTGCCGGAGCGCCGCCGGAAGCTGTTTGCGCAGGAGTTGGTTGACCGGTCACTGATGCGTCGGGACGAACAACGTCGCTATCGCATTCATGACCTGTACATGGACTATCTGCATCACGCCGCGGCGCCACTGGCTGACCGACATCGCAATCTTATTGAGCGTTATCGGACTGCGTGCCGGGACGGCTGGGCAACCTGTCCGGATGACGGTTATTGCCTGCAGCATATGCCGTGGCACTTGCTCGAGGCGAATGAAAAGACAGAGTTACATTCGCTGTTGTTCGATCCAGTTTGGCTACAACGAAAGCTAAAAGCCCTGGGGGTCAATGCGTTGATTGGCGACTATCGGTTGGTTTCGGAAGATCACGAGGCAGGGCTGCTCGCGTCAGCGATCACTATGTCAGCGCATGTGCTCGGCGCAAATCCGGATCATCTAGAAGCGCAGCTTCTTGGGCGACTGGCCGAACAGGATGGCGCTACTATCGCGCAGCTTTTAGGCGCTCTCCGTAAAGCTCATCCGTCCCTCTTTATCCCTATCAGAGACAATTATTTGACCCCTCCCGGTTCGCTGCTTCGCACGATTCCCACCGGCGGTCCAGTGAATTCGCTGGCGGTATTAGCGGAGGGGCGGCGGGCGCTGTCGGGCTCCGAGAATGGGACGGTGCGGCTGTGGGACCTGGAGAGCGGCGCCGAGCTGCGTCGGTTTGAGGGGCATGGCGATTGGGTGACTTCGCTGGCGGTATTGGCGGACGGGCGGCGGGCGCTGTCGGGCTCCAGTGATCGGACGGTGCGGCTGTGGGACCTCGAGAGCGGCGCCGACCTCGCTTGTTTCATCGGCGATGATTCAATATTCGTCGTCGGTGTGTCGCCAACCGCAAACAGGGCAATACTCGGTGACACACGCGGTCGGGTGCTGACACTCGCTCTACCATCGTAGCTAGTGCCGTCGGAGTTATTCCGTTACTTCTATTGCAGAAATCAACACTTACGACAAATCCCGTCGCCCCCGTCCGATCAAGGTCTTACGCTTTGCGTAAGTTACGACCGAGACTCAACCGGGAAAACGCCTCATCGGCTATGCCCGCTTCCCACCCGGAGCCGCCCTTTTGCCGTCGTCTGCCATTGCATATTCGCGACCGCGTCAGGTCCACCACACGCGAGCCGAACGACCTGATACTTCCGACGCCCTGGACAGGCGCCGCTCGTCTTCCTGGTCGACGGGCAGGGATGTTCGCGCTGGAATTCTCGCGTCACTTCGCGCGACCGGAGTTCGCGCGCGGCAAGCTGGCCCGACGCGAAGGCAACGAGGGCCGCAACGATGATCGGGCAGGGCTTCCTCAAAGGCGGTACCGCCCGCGGAGCAGAGCCCCCATTACGGCTTCAGTAACATCTTGCCGATAACGGCTCCGCTCTCGAGGAGCTCGTGTGCACGGGCGGCTTCGGCGAGGGGCAGGCGGTCGTGGATCAACGGCCGAATTTTTCCATCAGCGAGATGATCTAAGAGCGCCCTCATCGTCGCCGCCCGAGTGTCGGGGCGATCGTCGAAGCTGTGGATCGTGAAGAAGCGCACCGCCGGGCTTTTGGCGGAATGGGCGCGCATCGACGACAGGAAGTTCAGATCCGGCGGTCCGTCGAGCCGGCCGTAGGAGATCACCATCCCGAGTGGCGCGGTCATCGCAAAGTTGCGCGCAAAAGCGTTGCCGCCGATCGGATCGAGGATCAGGTCGACGCCGCGATCTCCGGTGATCTCATTCACGCGCCCAACCACATCTTCGCTGCGGTAACCGATCGCGTGCTGAGCACCCATGGCCACGATCGCACGCCGCTTGGGCTCCGAGCCGGCGACGCCGATCACCTTCATCCCGGCGATTAGCGCCAAATTCACCGCGGCGCTGCCGACCCCGCCTGCTGCTGTGTAGATGAGCACGGATGCCGCGTCCACGCCGCAAGCAGCGGTGTGCAGCAGGTGGTAGGCGACCTAATAATTTGAGAGACACGCTGCCGCCTCGAGCGAACACCCCGGCGGCAATGGGTGTGCCGCATCCGCCGGGACGGCAATGTACTCAGCGTAACATCCGGCGCGCACAGGCAGATCGCGGGCGCTGACGAAAACCGGCTGGCCAACTGCCGGCTCAGTAACACCCGAACCGTGCTCAACGACCGTCCCCGCGAGTTCTATACCCGGGATGGCGGGAAGTGGTGGCATCCACGCGTAGACGCCCTTGCGCACCAGCACTTCCGGCATGCTGACGCCGATCGTGTCAGCTTTGACCAGGACCTCTCCGGCACCTGGCCGCGGAGTTTTGACATCGACGTATTCGAGCGCCGATGCGTCGCCGGGACGCCGCAGCAGGATCGCCTTCATAGCTCGGGTCAGCTTTCGGCAGTGATCGGGTTGCGCAAAACGCCGAGCCTGCCGTCGATCTCGACCTCCACGACATCGCCCGGCTTCATCCATAGCGGCGGTTTGCGCGCGAATCCGACGCCTTCGGGCGTGCCGGTCGAGATCACGTCGCCTGCGATAAGCGGCGTCCAGTCCGAGCAGTATGAAATCAGGGTCGGAATATCGAATATCAAATCATCAATTCCGGTGTGCTGCACCTGGTTACCGTTTAGCCGCGTCACCAGGTGCAGGCGGGTCGGGTCCGGGATCTCGTCGGCGGTGACGATCCATGGCCCAAAGCCGCCGGTCGCGTAGAAGTTCTTGCCGGCGGCAATCGAGTGCTTGAACTGAATTTCGCGGATCGACCCGTCATTGAAGCAGGTGTAACCGAAGACATGGCTGAGCGCGGCCGATTTCGCGATGTGACGGCCCGGTTTGCCGATGACGAGGGCCAGCTCTCCTTCGTAATCAAAATCGCCCGAGATTTTTGGGCACACCATCGGCTGATTGTGCGCCACCAGGGTGTTGACCAACCGCAAGAAGACCTGCGGGTTTTCCGGGGGCGGACCACCCGCCTCGGCGGCGTGGGCGCGATAATTGCGACCCGCGCAGATGATCTTGTCTGGATCGGTGATCGGCGGCAGCAGCGTGACCCGCGATAGTGCGATGTCCGGTGCGGCGCTCGTGTACTCGGTCGTTGCATGGTCCAATACGCCCCCGGCAATTGCAGCGCGCAGCGTCGGAAATCGTTCCCCGAGCTGGCGTCCCAAATCGACAATGCCGTCTCCGACGAGAACCCCATACGAATTGCGGCCCGATGCCGCAAAGCTGATCAGTTTCATCGTATGCTCCTTACTGATCTTCTCCCGCTATGGCTCCTACTGCGGGATGCGCCAGCCTGCCTCTCGGGCAAATCTCTCGAAGAAATCGAGGTCGTAGGCCTGTTCTGGCGACTGGCGGACCAATTCGTCCAGGCGCTCGGCGTCAGACCCCACGAGGATGCGCCACCGATCGGCCTTCACACCGTCGAGGACGATGGTCGCGGCTTGTGCCGCGGTGGTCGGGGCTTCCTCGCGAAAACGCCGCTCTCGCTCGGCGATCATCTTGCGCATCTCGTCGTCGGACAAGGCGGAGACATCGCGGCCCATCGAGGCGAGACGAGCACGCGCTTGCGCAATCTGCGTTGCGTCCATCTCGTCTGATTGATTGCCGCTCTGGATCTTGCGCGAGTTCAGCGGGATCGAGGTTCCGATGTGGCCACAGCTATCTCGGGACCTCCAACGCGCCGGATTCGCTGCTGGTCTGGACCCGGCGGATGAATGCGATCACCCCTCACGACAGCTTCACGCCGCAAGGCTGCACCGCGGCGCTGCCGGCCGTTTCGGTCGGCGCGGGCGCTGTTTGGATGCACGTCGACAACGAGGTGACCACCCGCAACGGCCGCTACGTCCAGGGCGGCGGCTGTTTGACCGTCGGCGTCGCCGGGCTGCGCTGCCACTCGCCGGAATTGCGCGGCAAGGGGTATGGATAGGTCCTGTCGTCATCGCTTTGCTGCATCGCCAGAGATCCGTTATTGACCTAATGGTAGCCTTGTCCCTCCGGGGACGAAGCGACGGTGACCCCGTACATTTTGTTGCACGCAATCGAAAGCCACGACTGCGTGGTACACGTTGGGAGAGACCGTAGCTCTCTGAAACCACCCGGCGGTAGTGTCAGAGCGGCGGTTTCTGCGCGACCTGTGGCGACAGCACCGATGCGCTGTGGCAAAGCGCCGTGGTGCCGGTCGCTTTCGACATGGCGACGAGTGCTGTCGAGCCCCGGCGTCGGTTTTGGCTGCTCGAAGGACTGCCGCCGGGCCGAGATGAAGGCGAGGATCTAAACTCTACGTCGCCGAAGTGAGACCGCGCTTGCTTGCGAGCTGCGCGTCGACACTCCAAACTCCGCCGCCAGCGACGAAGATGTAGAAAAACACGAAGCAAAAGAGAACCGCCAAATCACCCCCGTTGAGCACGGGAAAGAAGCTTCTTGGGGCGTGTCTCATGAAATAGGCCACTGCCATGTCGCCGGAGAGGATAAAGGCTACAGTTCTGGTGTAGAAGCCGCTCAGAAGCAGGAGCCCGCCGACCAGCTCGAGAAAGCCCTGGCCAACCAGGAGCGTTGTCAGGCTCGAGCCTGGGGTTGCTGGCGGCGGAAAATCAAAAAATTTCTGCGTCCCGTGCTGGATGAAAAGCAGTGCCGCCATGATCCGCAGCACCGACAACATGCGCGGCGCCCAAGTGGCAAATTCCATTGTCCCCCCTTCTCATCGAGCCACGGAGACCTGTCCGGCCGGCAATCCCCTCCGCGGCGACCTGCTCTCCACATCCTGCGGGCCGGTAGCGTTAATGCATGCATATCACTCGCCGGTTCGCAATGGGCTGTTCTCCGTGATGTGCGGAGCGGCAGGGGCGAAAGTGCGACCGCCGGGCGATGGCGCTGCCCGTGACGAGGGTGGGCGCTATGGCCGATCGCCCATCGCCGCAGGGCCGACCAGAACGCCATGCCGAGGCGTTCGTGAAAACCTTCAAGCGAGACTATGCGCGCGTGCCGCCGAGTTTTTCCCGTCTATAAAAAAGAAGGGATTTCGATCGGGAGCTTGGCGCTGACCTCGATTGTGTATGCGGCGCGTTTCTTCGGGAAGGGTTTCACCGGGTTCTTGATGGAGATCGTCGGGCGGCATTGGACCATCGCTTTCGCTCGCCGGATCGCTGCCGGGAACTCCCGGACAGCCAAGGATCTCAGAAAGGGCGACGTGTGTTACAAAGGCAGTTGTCGTTCAAACGACACGGCCATAACGTGAGAGATTAATCCATCCTATGAGACCGCTCGCGCGACTACTACATTGCTGGGTTACGGAGCTTAGGGGCGATAACAATCATCCGGGAGCAAAGACGAAGATCGCGACAAGCGGGGCGGAAGCGTGGACTTTGAGCAGGTCCTGAAAGAAGTCCTCTGACGCCTCGTCACCGAGGGCAGCATCTCCTATCGCCGGATCAAGCGAGTCTTCGGCCTCGACAACGACGCCCTCGACGACGTCCGGCGCGAACTGATGGGTGTATTGCATATCGCGACGGACCTCGATGGGGAGTTCTGCCCCTTTGTCTCATAGGTGCTGACGCCGGACACACGGCGACATGACGGGCATTCGGAAGGGCCTCATTGAGCACCTCCAACCTTTTGGCGTCCATTTCGCCGCAGCGCTCCGAGCAGAGGAAATAGCTCTGCGAGATGCTACAACTCTTCCTAGCCGGAGCCCCTGCCGTGACGATGCCTGCCTATCGAGTTTGAGGATTCGCCTCGGTGTTCTCCGCTCGACTGCGATCCTGCGTAGCGCCAGGCAGCGCCCCGGCCGCCCCCCGAGTGCCAGGCAGCGCCCCGGCCGCCGCCGCCCCTTTTCCAGCTTGAAGCTCTTCCACGATAATGCCCGTATTGCGGACAATTCTCCAGCTATTCGAGAATGACATGACGACACCTCCGTTCACAGAACAGCTTTGCATGCGTATTGTGGCGATCATCGTAGCAAAGCGGGGCAACGGTGCAATGCGTATGAGAGAACCCAGCTTGCAATCCGCTGAAGCAAAGGATGGCTGAGGCTGGTCTGGTGGGGTTTTCGGCAACGAAACGCCCCGGGATCGAACGGCCCTGTGGAAGAGACGAGTTTTACCGGAACCCAAAGAGAGCTCATCTCGAAGCTCTTACTCGCTCACAAATGGTGTCGCCGGCGAGAGAGGCCTTCCTCCACCGAGGTTGCAATCTTAATTCACTAAATTTCGCAAGGCCTTAATGGACGGCATGAAGAAGTACGCGGCGCCAGTCAGCACGACGAATTCTTCCGGTATTTCGAGCATTGTCCGTCGATTCCCGTAGGGATAATTTGGAGCGGGCTCATCCATGAATCGTCCGCCGCCTTCGCGGTTTTGTCCGATGATTGGATCGAAGCCAGGTGTGACCGGCGCGCCGGTGTCGGGCCGCTTCTTGCCGGTGACAAAATCCGGGCTATTCGAGTAACGGCTTTGGATGAACTCGAACTGCCGCTCGATTGATGCCTGGTAGCAGACGAAGAAAAGGCCGCGCCTGTGCCGCGTCACGGTCTCGCCGGGCTGCACCTCGGGCCCGAACGGGATGCTGCGGCGGATGATCCGGTGGGTCCGGGTTTCCGCCATACCGCCCGGCGGATCGTCGCGGGGATTCGCCTTGCGGATATGCGCCGCATAGGGACAGGCGCGCTGAAAGAGGTCGCCGGCGTAGCTGAAATCGTTGTTACGCATCGGGTTGGCGCCGAGCCAGCGATTATCTTCGAGCGGCATCAGCTCTAGCGGCGCGCCGCTGCGCCAGCGCCCGACCACGCGAGCGGCCAGAAGCTCGGGGTAAATGCCGAGCCGCGCTGCCTGCGCCGTGACAAAGCGACGAAACTCTGGGACCCGCTGCTCGAACCGGCGAAACACCATGTAGGAGCCGTTTTTTGCCCAAGACGCCGGCAGGGGCACCACCGGTCCGGGCCGGTCAGGATGCTTCGGGTTCTGGGCCGGATAGCCAAGCAGGAATTCGCCCGGCCAGACGAGCGCCTGGCCAGGCAGCCCCTGATCCGGCTCGGTGCTTGGCCGAGATGGCCGCGTCAACCCTCGGATGCCGGGCTGCGAGATGTTGTCGGTGAACCCGAAATGCTCGTGGCCTTTCTCGCGCCCAGGCCGCACCATGCCGGTCTCCGCATAGACGACCTTCACCGCCGCCCCGAGACGCCGGCGCAACGAACTCTCGTGAATGGCGACGAAATCGCGCTCAGGGCCGGCCAGGAGAAACACGCCGTCGATACGGTCGGAAGTGAAATCGTGCAGCCACTCGCCGGTGGGGGGATCGTTGAGCCGCGCGACCGTCGCTGGGTCGGCGGCGCCCCTCTCGAAGGCAGGATCGAGCTTCGGGCGGCGCGCGCCGAGCAAGTGCTTCAGTCCTTCACAAGTGAAACCGAGGTTCAGCCCGAGCCAGGGCCCGGTGGACCTCGGCCGGCCCTGCTTGCGCGCCTCGATGATCCGTTCGCGCTCCACCGTCGTGCGCGCATTTGTCACCTGCCCGACGACGTATTGCCGCATGAGCATCTTGAAGCGGCGAGCATCGGTGATCTTGAAGAACAAAAACAGCTCAGCATTTTTCTGCATGCCGACCAGCATGTCCCCTTGGATGTCGTCCAATTCCAACTGGGGCGTGTACATCGAACTCAGCCAACCTCTGGCTCATCTGCGGTACTTGGAATAGCGGCAGTGCTTCGAAATCGGCCCCGGCAAATTATGCGTTGTCAATTCCGTGGCGCCTCTTAAAACCTGACGCGATGAAACGATGGGTGAGCTCGCCGATTCTTATTAACCGCCACCGTCCGCGCCCTCGAAGCCGATCAGCAAATAGTCTTCTAGCCAATAAACTTGTCCCGAAGGTGCACTCACCGGATAGCGGTACCTGATGCGCAATGCTCTGCTGATTTTTTGGGGCTGCCCGTTAAAGTTCCATTCTCCATAATAGTGGTCATCGACTTCGAGCATAACGTTTGGGCCGACGGTATTGGGGAAGGGGGAGACGATACCGGGGCTGCCGGGTGCAGCTGTCGCAAGATCAATGTCCATTTGCCAGCCGGGGGGTAGCACTCCAGGGAGTGCATTAATAGCAGCGTCGTAGTATGGGTTGAGATCGTTGATTATATTGCCGAGGGTTTGCGCGTCTGCTGCATTAAGTGGCATGGTTCGATCTCCGCTGATAGGAAATGGGTTCGACGCGGTCTTCGACATTAAACATACAAGCTACCGGCTGCGAGCTCAACGCTGGATTGGAGACGCAGAGAGGTACAGACATTCGCGCGATTGAGAAACACAGCCGCTTAGCCCTCATCGGTGGCTGGCCGGGGTCTCGCTCAGCGGAAGCAAAGCTTGTCTCGCACGCAGAAGTTCATCATTCGTCCCGAGGGCCTCGAAAATCTCGATAGCCCGCCGCAGCAGCTGGCGTGCGGCCGAGGCATCTCCAGCGTCGCGGCGCAACATGCCCCGGCTAAGCATCGCTCGTCCGAGATCGTTTCGGGCGTCGATCTGTTCAAAAATCTTGATCGCGGTCTCGTTGTACTTCTCGGCAGCGTCGGGTGCCTCGGCGGCTAGGCAATCGGCCAGCAGCCAGTATGCTCGGCCTTCATAGTGCAGGTAGCCGCTTTGACGCGTCGTCGCCAATAACTGCTCGATCAGTGGTCGGGTGAGCGAGAGAGCGCCTCGGCGGAGATGGCCCTCCGCGAGCCAAGTGAGACCGACAGTGTGGGCGTAGCGCATGTGCGAGTCATCGAACCAACCAAGCGCTTCGCTCAGTTCGGCAATTCCCTCCTCGAGCCAGCCGCCCTTGATCTTTCCATAGCCGCGAACGACGCGCGCCCATGCGGCATCACGCGGGATGGGATTAAGTGCAAGAGCCTCATTACAGCATTCCAGTCCGCGTTCGACATCGCCTTTGACAATGTATGCCGTCCCCATGCGATACCAGCCGGCTGATTTGAGACGGACATCTTCAAGAGCGATGCCGTGCTCAAGTCCCCGCCGGCAATAGGCGATGCTGGCGTCCCATTCTCCGAGATAATTTGAAGCGGTGCTCAGCTGCCACAAAGTTCGACCGGCCCACCAGCGATTGCCCTGTGCTTCGAATTTCACGAGCGCGCGTTCGCCAGCTTCGATTGCACCGCGGTATCTTCCCGCGACATTGTAAGTCTGCGCGAGACAGCAGGCGGCAAATGCGTCGAGTTCATCCAGCCCAGAAGCGGATGCGATCTCTGCTGCCGTCCGGCAGTGCTCGATTGCCAGCTCTGGCCGGCCCCCCGACGTGCTGTGCAAGAATCCCAGCCAATAGTGCCAAGCGGCGCGGCGATGGGGATCACCACACTGGTGAATAATCTCGCCGAGGGGCTGCAAGGCTGCAATCTGCTCAGGGTACCGGCCGAGCGCATAGTTGACCTCAGCCTGCTTCAGGACGGAGTCGACGCGGCGCAGCCGGTTCGGCTCCGTGTCGGGCATCGCCGTGAGCCGGAGCAGCGCGTCGTCGAAATACGCAGCGGCGTCGCTGGTAGCCCAGCGGCGCTGCGCCTTCTCGCCGGCGAAGATCGCGTAATCCACCGCCTTCTCGGCGTAGTCGCTACGCCCGAAGTGAAACGCCAGCCGTTCGGCGACCTCGGTGCGGTCCTCGTTGAGCTTCTCGAGCGACTTCCCGACGATGCCGTGCAATATGCGCCGCGACCGTTCGAGCAGGCTGCTGTATGCGGTTTCCTGCGTTAGAGCGTGGTGAAAAATGTAACTCGTGCGTTCGCTATCCGCCTGCTCGTCGATGAATTCGAGGCGGATGACCTCGCGCAGATGCGGCTCGACGGGCCCGGCTCCCTGCCAGACCTCGCCCAACAGACGCAGCGAGAATTCGCGGCCGATCACCGAGGCCGTCTGCAACAGCCGCTTCGTTTCGTCCGGCAGCCGGTCGATGCGCGCCATGACGACGTCGTGTATAGTGTCGGGCACCAGGCCGGCCGCACGCGGCATTCGCGCCTCGCCGGCATTCAGCGCGAGCTGCTCGAGAAAGAAGGGGTTGCCCTCGGCCTTCGCAACGATCGCGTCGGCCATGGGGTCTTGAAGGCGCGCCGGTACCGAGCGGATGACGGCGCGGCTGTCGGCGTGCGACAAGGCTTCCAGCGGTATCTGGGCGGCATAAGATCTGTCGATCCAGGGCGGCCGATAACCCGGGCGATAGGTGGCGACGAGCAGGATACGGGTGCCGGCGATCGCCTCTGCGAGGAAGCCGAGGAATTCTTCTGATATCTTGTCGAGCCAATGCAGGTCTTCGAGGGCGAGCGCAAGCGGCTGGTGCCGGCTCGCCCCGATGAACAGCCGGCGCAGGGTTTCGAACGCCTTCGCCTTGACCGCCTCCGGGCTCGACAAAGCCCAGGCGCCGCCGAGCTCGCGAAGCCCGAGAAGATGCAGCAGAAGTGGGCTGTCCTCGTCGGGATCCATCCCGACTTGTCGCAATATCGAGCGCAGTTTTGCGACGCTCGCCTCGGGCGTGTCACTGTCGGCGATACCGCAAAGGTTCCGGAACACATCGAGCACTAGCAGATACGGTACCATCGTTGCGTAGGAGAGGCAGCGCCCTTCGACCCAGACGATCGCGTCGCCGATGTGGCGGCGGAACTCTTCAATCAGCCGCGACTTTCCGATACCCGGCTCGCCGACGATGCCGACAACGCGACCGCGCCCCTCCTCGGCGGGCCGCACCAGATTGGTCAAGAAGCCCATCTCGCTCGTGCGGTCAACAAAGGGCCGCGACGCCGCCGGGACCTCCGTCAGCGCCGATCGATGCGACACCCCGAGCAGCCGATAGCCCGGCATCGGCTCGCCCTTGCCCTTCAGCGTCAGCAAGCCGACCAGCTCGACGCGCGCATAGCCCTGTGCGAGACGCCGCGTGTCTTCGCTGATCAGGATCGTTCCGGGCTCCGCCGCCGCCTGCAGGCGCGCTGCCACATTGGCAGCGTCGCCAATCACCGTCGGATCCATGCGCAGCTTGCCGGCGACTGCGCCAAACACAACGAGCCCGGTGTGAATACCAATGCGGATCTTCAGATCCAACCGATGGCGGGTCGCGACCTCCGACTTACGGCTGCTCACCGCGTCGCGGATAGCCAGCGCCGCCAGTAGCGCGCGCCGCACATGGTCCTCATGCGTGATCGGCGCGCCGAACAGCGCCAGAAATCCGTCCCCAGTGAATTGCGGCGTCGAGCCTTCGTAGCGATGCACCTCCGCGAGACCGGCGTCGAGAAACCAGCGGATCAGCTCGCGCATCTGCTCGGCGCCGAGGCGCTCGGTGAGCGGCGTCGACTCGACGATGTCACAAAACAGGACCGTGACGCGCTTGAGTTCGCCGACGGCAAGAGGCGACAGCACCTCGGCCTCATTGTCAACCGCGGCGGGAAGCGGGGCGCCGCACTGGCCGCAGAACCGGTTGTTGACAGGGTTCTCGGCGCCGCACCGCTCGCAGGAAACAACGAGCGGCGCGGAGCATTTTCCGCAGAACCGCATCCCTGCGAAAATTTCGGCGTGACACCTTGGGCACGTCATGATCGTGCCTCCGGAACCTGCCCGCGCATTAATCCAATCGACCCTAACCCTCGGGAACTCAAGCGGCAAGCTACACGCACATGATCGGTCGAAGCCTTCGATCAAGGGCGAGACAGGTCAGCCCAGAACACAAGAAAAATAAGAACTGGCCGGGATCGCAGGAACACCGAGGCAAATCCGAGCTCGGCTCTACCGCCACCGCAACTACACAGCGTCGGGAGTCAACGACTCATATCATCGGTCGCAAAAAAGCATTCGACGCTGGTCCTGCGCATAAGCGACCGCCATTGCGAATACCAAGCGGGCGTGGTTTTTCGCCCTTGATAAGCGTTTGTTACCACGGGCTAGAATGGTGACTGTAGTCGCCAGAGCGGTAGTGTCCGGGAAGTTCAGCAAAAGCCGATAAGGCTGATGGTCATGGTATGCGGGTGATTGGGCAATCACCGGATCCTTTGGTGAGGATGCACACCATGACTAAAACGCGGGGTAGATCTGGGACGATCGACATTAAAGCCATGCTGGCAGAGGACGAGGAGTGTCTGCGGGCGCTGGTGCGGAACTGCAGGAGGTGCTTGAAGCGGAGATGACGGAAGCGCTCGGCGCCGAGAAGGACGAACGGGCCTCGGGCCGGCAGGGCTCGTTCAACGCGCTTGGGCCGCTTTCTGCGTCCGTGTTGCAATCTGGTTGCGCTACCTTGCCCAGCTTCACCGGCCGCGTGGCGGTAGCGCTAGCTGGGCGATCGGGTGCGCTGCCGGACGCCTCGCTTTAATCAGGTTCACGACCTGGTCAATCAGCTGCTGGTCATCATCGGTGAGATGGCCGCTCTAATTCGATTGTGCAACTCCGCGCACAGCTCGTTTGGCACGGTGGTGACAATGGCGAAGCTTCGCAGCCATTCGCCCGCTGGCGAGCGCCAGTTCTCCCACAAACCGGCCAGCGCCATCAGGCTCCGGCCGGCGAGCGCGATTGCATAGGGCTGCTTGCCATCCGCCGTTTTCTTCCACTCATAAAAGTTATCGACCGGCACTAGGCAGCGCCGCCGCTGAAACGCATCGCGGAAGGCTGGTTTGCTCTCGATCCCTTCGGCCTTGGCATTGATATTCGCGAAGCCGACTCCCATGGTGAGGCCAAGACCTGGCACGGACTCGCTCGAGCGGTGCGTCGGGGCCTTCAGAATATGCGCATCCAGTCGTTCCTGACTGCGGCCGCCATCAACCTAAAGCGGCTGGCTGCCGCGCTACTCGGCCTGCTGCACCTAATGCGGCAGTGCCGGCGCTATCACCTCTCGCTGTCGACGGCAAAAGCGTACAATCTTTAGTTGCTAATTGCCGATCGCCGGTCACGGCACTGAGGAAAGGCTCATGCTCAAAAAGCCGCTTCTTCAACGGCCCCACGCGGCAGCGCTGCCAGCTCGCGCCGAACACCCGGCGGATCGCCGCTTTGAGACCCTCATGAGCATGCCAGGCACGTCGCGCCGAGCGACCCCTTACCGATCGTCCGCCATGACCCGATGGCCGGGAGCGCAGCTTGGACCTGATGCGCTGGGGCCTGGTGCCGTACTGGGCCAAGGACCTCAAAGCATCGGAGATGACGAGCTTGACCCCGCGCAAGCCGCGTCGCGGCGCATCCAGTCGTTCCTGACTGCGGCCGCCATCAACCTAAAGCGGCTGGCTGCCGCGCTACTCGGCCTACTGCACCTAATGCGGCAGTGCCGGCGCTATCACCTCTCTCGCTGTCGACGGCAAAAGCGTACAATCTTTAGTTGCTAATTGCCGACTGAGGAAAGGCTCATGCTCAAAAAGCCGCTTCTTCAACGGCCCCACGCGGCAGCGCTGCCAGCTCGCGCCGAACACCCGGCGGATCGCCGCTTTGAGACCCTCAT